>JBDRLK010000406.1:0-5792 GCA_043813155.1 Pseudomonadota bacterium
CCTGAAAATTATGTGTATAATATTCAGGGCTAAAGCCTCCCCTACCCAACGGGGGGTAGGGGAGGCCACAATGGGGGGTAGGGGAGGCTTTAGCCTCCCTACTCGTACGTTGCGGAATAAGAGTAGCTGTAAGGCGCGGAAGCCGCGACCGTGGAATACACGACCACGGTCACCCTGTCGTGGCCGGCAGGTACATCGATGTCGACCGTGGCCGTGGATCCGGTAAGCGTGATCGGCGTGACTGCCGCGTCGCCCGCCTCCCGGGACTCGGGATAGGTCATGGCAGCGAGCCCGAGGTCCTCCCAGTCGTCGCTGGCAAAATCAAAGCTGAGCGTGCCCGGGCCGGTCGCGAAATAGAGCTGGTAATCCGCGGCCGTGCCCTGGACCGTGTCATCCTCGGCCACGCCGTCCGCTTCATTGAAGGTCGAGCTCATGTTGGGCAGCTCGAAGTTCACGTAGCCGTACTGCCCGTCACCCACGTCCGGGTCGTCGAGGAAATTCGCCACGAACCAGTCGGCCAGCACCATGGCGAAATCCGTGTCCAGCGGCTCGGCAATGAGGTCGAAGCCGGCCGTGCCGTTGGCCGGCTCGTCGGCCAGGTCCGAGACAAAGGTCTCGCCGAGCTGTTCGTAGATATAGAGGCCGAAGAGAAAGACCGCGCCGTAGTCCGGGAACTCGCTTACCGCGAGCGGCGTGTCCGGGTGCCCTGCGAAATAGTTCACGGCCGAGACGTCCGTGAAATACCCGCACAGGATCATGGCGATCTCGCCCAGCATCTCGCTCACCCAGGCCGCCTCGTCGCCGTCATGGCTGAACTGGATCATGTGATCGAACTCGTGCGAGATAATGGACAGCATGTATTCGCCGGACACGTCGTTGTGCACCGAATCGAGAAAGAGCATCTCCGTGTGATTGCAGGTTCCGCAGGACCCCTCGTCCTTGGACCTGAAAAAGCCGTCAAAGGAGCTTCCCATGTAGGAGCCAAGCGAGTGATAGAGAAGGACGATCCTCGGGTCGCCGTCCACGTCGGGCGGGTCGCCGAACACGCCCGTGACGATCGGGTAGATCCCGCGCTCGGCGTCGGCCGGCGTGGCGTACTCGAAGGCCGTGACGATCGCCTCGGCGTCCGTCTCGTCCATGTTCACGCCCCACTGGTCGTCGGTCACGTACACGGCCACGTTCGGGCCCCAGGCCACGCACTCGGCCTCGACCTCCACGTCGGCCGGCGGCATGGCCGAGAGGTCCCAGGTCCAGAAGGTCCGCCGCTCGAGACCGCAATCGAGGATCGACGATACCTCCTCGTCCGCGACGTCGCCGGCCGGATCGTCGTCCGCGTCCTCCTGCGCGTCGGCCTCCTCCTGCGGATCCTCGTCAACGTCGGATTCCTCCATCATGTCCTCCTCGATGATCTCGGGGCCCTCGTCCACCTCCTGGTCCTGCCCCGAGTCCGTGTCATCCTCGCACGCCAAGAAAAGAAAAACCGCGGCCATGAGCCAGCCCAGCTTGCATTTCATCATCCATTTCTCCTTTTGGAACGATTCCATTTTTAAATTTTTCAATTATTACTCTTTTCCGCTTCCTTCCTGAGATTATTCAGGAACTTGTACGTGGCCAGGGGAAGGTTCGTGTTGACCAGGATGGGCGTGGCCGAGCCTCCGTAGTCAACGAAGTACATGTAGGTAAACTCCGTTTTCCCGCCGTCCGCGGTCGGGACAAAGTCATACTGTCCGTACATTTTCAGGATTTCCATCATGTCCTCTTGCGGCTCCGGCTTTTTGTCCTTTGTCTTGATCCACCACCGCTTGTATTGCTTTCCCGCGCCGGTCTCGGTCATCGTCGACTTGACCTTGATGATCACGTGGCGGTCCTTGAGCGGCGCGTAGCTGATGAGCTTGTACTCGTACTTGCAGTTTTTCCCGCACGAGCCGACCTCCCTGGATTTTTTGACATGGGGTACGACCCTTTTCATTTTATCATTGTCGTCGATGACCGCCCAGACCTTTTCCGGCTCCGCGTCGATCATGGTGAACCCCTTGGCCTCCTTGATGTCCGTGCCCTTGACCGATCCGAGCCAGACCGTGATGCCGTTGATGGAACTGATTTTGCTCCACTTGCCCGCGAACATGAGGGGAACAACGAGGAGACATGCTGCCAGGAGTTTCATATTGCTTTCGTCGATGCGCCAGGCTTGCCCCGAGCGAAGCGAGGGGGCCGCGCTGCGCGCAGCTGCCGATCATCAAATCATGAAGATCTCTTCGAGATCCAGCCCCCCGGGATACATGTACGAGGTGTAGTCGCCTACGCCGTATACAATGATGCCGAAAACATCGTCGCATGATATGGTGTGCGACCCCCCGACCACGTCGATGGACAGCGAAACAAACCCCGAGCCGCCCACCGGCGCCCAGGCGCCCGAGATGGCCAGCCCGTCCAGCAGCACCGTGTTCTCGAAGCCGGCTTTCGCCGTGATGTTGACGTAGCTCATCTCGTAGGTCATGGGGGCGAGGAAGGTGTACTCGTCCCTGTACTGCTCGAAGGGAACGCCCAGGCAGTAGGCCGGGTCGCCGTTCTCGGCCGCGATGGTCTGGCCCCAGTAGTTCATGCCCACGATGAACTGCGCCACCAGCAGCCCTTCCGATCCCGTAATCTTGAAATTCTCGTTGGACTCGAACTCCACCCACTGGCCCTCGTGCAGTATGATCTCGGGGTGGGCGGTCGGCGGGTCGAAGGTTATCACGTTGCCGTCCCTGCCGCTCAGGAGCTTGTAGATATTGGGCTCAGGGTTGTCCGTGAACATGGGAACCGTCCTGGCAAAGACATATTCCTTGCCCCAAGCCTCGAGGGGGAACATCTGCTCTTCCAGGTGGTCGCAGGCCCACCTGTTGAAGGGAACGAAGTCGCAGTTGTGGCCGCTGGACACGACAACGGGAAGGTCCGAGGACACGCGCGTTCCCGACAGGTCGTACTGCGCCCCCGTGTCGCAGTAGGTGTAGGGAGGGTCGTTGTCCGGGTTGATGCACGTGGGCGGCTGGCCCGACAGGATCTGGAGCACGTCGTTCGGGTTGAGCGTGAACGTTCCAATCTCTCCCGGACCGAACGCGCGTATCGTCATGCCGTCGCTCGAGGCCAGCGTGTTGCAGCTGAAGGTGATGTTCACGGTCGTGGGGACCTCGTTGGGAGAGGCAACGGCCATGTAGCCCGGGGAATGCGACATCGTGCCCAGGCCCTGCTCCATGCTCATGGTGGGCCTTGCCATGACCATGTAGTTTCCGGTCAGCACGTGGTCGGGAAGGAGCAGGGATGCGTCGTTTGTGTAGGAAAAGCACGATCCATCGAAGGGATTGGGGTCATAGCCCGAGCAGTCGCCGTCCACCCTGTACTCCAGCGGGTTGAACTGGTAGACCGTCACGGGCACGGTGCTCGAGATCGTGTAGATCCCGTTGGGCACGATGGCCGACGCTTCGCTGCCCGACTCCATTTTAAGGCCGGGGATGTAGGGTATCTTTTCGGTCCAGAGCGTCTGGCCCGGGACCGCCAGCATTTTCGAGTAGGCGCCGCCGTCCGTGATCGTGATGCTCGCGTCCACATCCTGGGGATTGGCAATGGCCACGGCAAACTCGAACTCCACGGCCAGCATGGAGTTGACGGTCGGGATTGCGTAGTACTCGCAGCCGATGTAGGAGTTCTTGCTGCGCGCCTCGTCGCAAAGATTGATGCACGACCCGGCCCGGCACACGGACCACTCGGTGCACGGCGCCTGGGCGTCCCAGCCCGAGCCGTCGGGCCTGCAGCGATAGGGGACTCCGTCCTCGCACTTGCCGCTGCCGGGCGAGCAGGTCACGCACCCGATGCCGGCCGCGCAGCTCATGCCGGACGAAGCGCAGTCGATGTAGTTTTCAAAGCTCTTGCCGTCGCTCGCGCACGTCATGGCCGTGGTCCCGTCGCAGTAGATGTGGCCCGGCGTGCAGTCCGTCCCGCCCCCGTCGTCGCCCGTGTCATAGGGGATGTCCCACTGAACATCGGTCCCGTCCGGCGTCGTGTTGTTGTTTTCAGTGCCGCAGCCCGAAAGAAGCGCGACCAAAGCGACGACCGGTGCGCTGAATATCAGGTAATGCAATGGTTTCATCTTTGTTCTCCTTGTGGCGCTTCTTATTTATAGCATTTCTCCGGTCAAGTTCAATAAGTTTGATAATATGCGGGGTAGATCATTAATATTCATCGGGAGTGTAGCTGCTGGCCCTTGGCCAGCCTGAGCCGCCACCATTCGAGGGTCGAGGGCGTGCAGCTACAAGCGTTTCCTGATTTTGCGATGCAGCGTGTTGCGGCCGATGTCCAGGACCCGGGCCACCTTGCTGCGGTTGCCGTTGTATTTCTTGAGGAGCCGGTCGATATACGCCGTTTCCACCTGCTCGAGCGTCAGGTCTTCGGGCGGCTCGTGTGCGTCGCCGGGTTCGCCCCGGCCGGCTGCCCGGGGCAGGCTCAGGCTCGACGGATCGATCCTGCTGCCGTCCGACATGATGAGCGCGCTCTCAATGCAGTGCTGCAGCTCCCTGACGTTGCCGGGCCATGCATGTCCCACGAGCGCTTCTTTGCTCGCCTCGGAAAGCGAGGCGTCGCGGCGGCCGTGCTTCTGCGCGTACAGGTGAAGAAAATAGGCGGCCAGCGCAAGGATGTCCGCCTCCCCCCTTTCCCGCAGCGGCGGGATGTCGAGCTGAACGACCTTGATCCTGTAATAGAGGTCTTCCCTGAAAAGCCCGCGGGCCACCATCTCCTCGGTGTTGCGATTCGTGGCCGCGATGACCCTGACATCGGCCTCGAGCGTCTTCGTGCCGCCCAGCTGCTCGAACCGCCTGTCCTGAAGAAAGCGCAGAAGCTTGGGCTGAAGGCTTGCGGGAAGCTCCCCTATTTCATCGATAAACGCCGTTCCGCCGGCCGCCCTGACAAATTTTCCGTCGTGGCTTCGGTGGGCGCCCGTGTAAGCCCCTTTCGCGTGGCCGAAGAGCTCGTTTTCGATGAGTGATTCCGGCAGCGCTGCGCAGTCTATTTTCACAAAAGGCCTGTCGGCCCTGGGGCTGTTGCAGTGAACGGCCCTTGCCAGGATCTCCTTGCCCGTGCCGCTCTCGCCGCGCAGCAGGACCGTCGCGTCCGCGGCCGCGGCTTTGCCGACCCTGCAAAGCAGCTTTTTCATGACAGGCGACTCGGCAATGATAGTGTTGAACATGTTTTTGAGCTCTATGTCATCGTGCACGGTTTTTGCCGCGATCTGCGGGTAGAGGCTCGTGTTCTCGAGGATAATGCCGAGCTGCGCCGCGAGGGCCCGCAGGAACTGCTCGTCGGATTTGTCAAAGGGAATGATCTTCTTGTTCAGCACCTGCAGGACGCTGAAAATCACGCCCGCGCGGTCCCTGACGGGAACCGTGATCATGCTTTTCGTTCTGAACCCGGTTTTTTCGTCGATATCCGCAAAAAAGAGGACGTCATTCCTCTTGCCGGGGTAGTTCACCATCCTGCCTGTTTTTGCAACATGCCCGGCAATGCCCTGGCCAATCTTGAGCCTGATTTCCCGCAACTCGGGAAGGTGGGCGGCCCGCGAGAAGAGCTCCCCTTTTGTGAGATCGACGAAATAGATCGTCGCCCGCTGCGCGTCCAGAACGCGGATAACCTGGTCCAGTATCCTTTTGAGGAGGCTGTCGAGCTCGACTTCCCGGGTCAGAAGATTGCTGACCGAAAGAAGGACCGAGTAGCGGTCCACGCGCTTTTGCCTTCCGCGCTTTTCTTTCATTTTTTCCATT
>JBDRLK010000407.1:0-13392 GCA_043813155.1 Pseudomonadota bacterium
GGCATTGGCGCCTCCGCCGCCGCCTGTATTAGCTTCTCCGGCAACGCCTACATTGCCGCCGCCACCCTCTCCACCGCTGCCATTGGAGCCTTCCCCTCGACCAGCGCCGCCGCCTCCTCCTCCTCCGATGACGAGATAGTCGATGGTCACGGGCGTCTCACAAGCAAGCGTGGAGCTCCCTACCTCGGTAAAAGCATGAACCCTGTAGGTTGCTTCTGAAATCGTGATTTCCGTTTCCGTCCCTCCCGTGCATCGGCATTCCGGCCCTTTCCTTTCGCACGGGTTGCCGCAGTTGTCCAATCCCTCTGTCGTGGTCTTGCAGGAAGCGGGCGGGGCGTCGCAGGTCAGGACATCCGGCACCTTGGGCTCGCAGACCTGTGGATGGCCGTCGACACAGTTCTGCGCCGTATTCATGCAGTCCCCGGTCCCGCATGTCGTCACGCCCAGGTCCTCGTCGACAAACCCGTCGCAATCGTCGTCCAGCCCGTTGCATGTCTCGGTTCGCTCCGGCGAGCACTCTACTTGGTCCTCGTCATTAATGACATCCACCTCCGTTCCGCTCTCACCCCCCTCCGCCGGTTCGGCGCCATCAACCATTCCCGCGTCCATCGCGAGCTCCCCCTTCAAATTCAGGGCACACCCCTGAAAAATGAGCGCAAGGGCAAGGCTTCTATGTAAAACAGTTTTCATGCCGGGTCATTGCAGGCGCGCACCCCTAAGGTCGTGTCCGCTTTGGGACCCGACACCTCGCTGATGGAGGGCGATTCCAGTGCGCTTTTGCCCCCTCCTTTTCAGCATGAACGCTGCTTCCCCACCTGTCAAGGCAAATTTGCAGACGTTGATGGAGCGGCAGGAGGGAGGGGCAAGTGGAGCGGATCGGGTCGAACGGAGGGTTACAAGGCAGTCTGATGATAAAGCACTGCGGCTGAGCGGCCGGAGCGGTGTGCACGAGCGGGTGGAAGGCTGGAGTCAAGGCCGGGCTCAAGGGGGTCCGCGCTGCTGGGGAGGGCGGGAAGGCAATGGCTCATCGCACTGCATGGGCGAGTAAGGATCGTGACGCCCGAAACGGGGCATTGCAAAAAAATGGGTGCTACGGTGTTGCCAGGATGAAAAGAACCCAGTCCTCGTTGTCCGAGGCCGTGAACGTGGGCCCGGCTTCGGCCGTCATGCTCGAACCGTCGCGCGGGTTGAACCACCAGGCATCGTAGCTTGCGGGAAGGCCGTCGACCGTGGTCGATCCGCCCGACATGAGATACACGATGGTGCGCTCGCCCGGCGCAGCCAGGCACCACCCGGCGCTGACCCTGTCGTCGGCCGGCCCCATGCCGCGAAGGTCCACGCCAAAATCATTGAGAAAGGTGCGCGTCAACCCCAGATACTGCATACCCTCCGCCACCTCGGCCGAATCGAGCACGCCCTGCTCGCGCATGTCGAAGTGGAAGTAGTCGATGGTGCCGCCCGCCGTGAGCGCGGCCCACACCTTGTGGCGCCTTCCCTCGGGTCCCACGTGGCCGCCGCCGTCATTGTCGGCGATGAGGGGCCGGCTCTGGGCGTAGTTGGCCGCGATCTCGGCGTGCACCGCGACCGGATCGTTGCCCTTGCCGCCCGCGCCGTCGTGGTTGGGAAGATCGCGCGGCATCACGAGGTGAGGATCCAGACCGTGCTCGACCTCATAGGCGGTCAGAAAATCCGCGAGCCGAATCTCCCAGTCTTCGTTGTAATTGTTCTCGTTGCAGATCTCCCAGACGATGTTGGGAAGATCCCCCAGCGTGTCCACGGCCCTGCGGACCAGGTCCTGCTGGATCCCGAACGCGGGATTGTCCGGGTTGGTCCAGGCGTTCACGTTGGGCGTGTCGATGCCGCTTACGTTGTTCCCGCCGCTGTAGAAGTCGTACTGCATGCCCCATATGCGATCCGGCGCTCCTCCGTCTTCCACCACCCACTCCTTGTTGTGCCAGGTGTCGAAGATCGTCACCTGCACGACCACGCCCGCGTCCTGCGCGTACTCGACCACGCGCCGCCAGTGCTCGAAGAAGCCCTCGTCGAACCGCTCGAGGTCGAACCGGGGCCTTCCGTCGGCCGCGTCCCCCGGACCGGTGCGCTCGTAGGGCACGAGGTACTCGCCGAAGGGCTGGCCCATGGTGAAGACCTGGCGAAAGTAGTTGAGGCCGCCCGCCTCCAGCCTGTCGATGAAGTTCCTGTAGTAGGTGTCGAGGTCGGGGCTCTCGCCCGTGAGCGCGGCAATGGACGGGTAGGTGCCGACCAGGAACAGCGGCTCTCCGCCGGCAATGAAGCGGTGGGGGTCGTCCGGGTCGAGCCGGACCGTCATGACAGGTCCCGGCAAATCCTCGCCCACAGGGTCAGGGGCCACGTCAGGGTCCGCGTCCGGGTCCGCCTGTCCGTCGGCGTCCGCCGCGTCCGGGTCGGGAAGGACATCCGCCCCTTCAGCCACGTCCGCCGCGTCATCGGCCGCGTCGGCATCCCCGCTGCCGGCCCCACCGCCGCAGCCAGGCAGCCACAGGATGAAGCCCGCAAGGACCGGGGCCGTGAGCAAGCGTTTCCGTTTTGCCATTTTCATATTCACCTCCTTCATCCATCATACTCCTCGCGGCCACCCGGGGCAATCCCGTCTTGAAGAGCAAGGCAGGAAGGTGGGGCAAGTGGAGCGGATCGTGTCGAGCGGAGGGTTACAAGGCAGTCTGATGATAGAGCACTGCGGCTGAGCGGCCGGTGGAGATGCGCACGGGTGGGAAAGAGACTGAGACTGCGGAAAAAGCCGGGGGTCGGGCTCACTGGGGACCGCGTTGCAGCGGCGGGGAAGAAGGGAAAGGCGCGTCGCAGTGCGGGGGGATACACAACGTCCAGTCCCCATTTCGCTGATTACTTACATCTTTTTACAGTATTCCTTACTATTTATGCTGACAGTGTATATACTGTGAGGTAAACGTGTCAGGTTTTAATAGGAATATTTATGAAAAACTTTAAATCAGACAATAAATCGAGAGACAGAAAAGATTCTTCCAGAAGGATTTTCGGCGGCAGAGACTCGAGGAGGCCTTTATTGCACGATGCAGTATGCGATGAATGCGGCAATGATTGCCAGGTACCCTTCAAGCCCCTCGGCGAGAAGCCGATATATTGCAGTGATTGTTTTGAGAAAAAAGGCGGAAGGGATAGTAATAGATCGAGAGACAGAAAAGATTTTTCCAGAAGGAGCTTTGGCGGCAGAGATTCGAGGAGGCCTTTACAGAGCAACATAAGTGATCGCAGTATTTCGCAGGTTATAGAAAAAATTGAAATTCTGAACACCAAGCTTGATACAATTATTAATTTATTATCAGCAGCTGAGAGAAGAAATCAGAGTTAGCTGTAGAAAAATGCACATATTTTCGGGGCAGATGTGGTTTTGTCGAGAGACAAGGGGGTAGACCTCACATCCCCCCACGGACGGCGAGCTCACACTGACGGGCAGCCATGATGCTCCTCGTGACTCCCGGGCCGTGCCGGCTTTCCTCTGCCCTGAATGATTGAAACAGTTCAGCAGTACGGGTCTATCAAATAATAGGAATCAAATGCAACATTCAATCGTCAGGCTGGATCCTGACTCCGGCTGCACTTCATCAAAGTGTAATTGAGGATCGCCGATACCGTCGCCGTCACTATCCTCGCTCGGGTCGTACCACCATCCTTGCCTGGACGGGTCCTTTGCATAGACCAGGTCCGGATCGTCACATGGTGGAGAGCAGTCTGAAATGACGGCGCCCGCCTGCTCTATCAGGCAGAGCGTGTGCTCCTGGCCCGTTTCCTCGTCCACCTCAACGATCGGAAGACCATCGTCGTCCAGATACGTAATTTTTTCCGGCCTTCCAAGGCTCTCGCAGGGGCGGTTGTCCGAGAGCTTCTCTATGATGGAGCACCTTGCGATGCAGCGGCATCCCGATGGCTCATCAGGGTCCTTGACAACCGGCAGCTCTGCCTGCCGGTACTGCTCTTGAATGGATTCCCTCAGCCTTTCCGTCAGTGCCGCGACAGCCGGCTCGAAGCTGCTCGTGCAGATGCTTTGCACCACCGCGTTGTCCCCGAACTGCTGGGCCAGCTGCACGTACCGGACGGCCGGGAACGCCTCTGAGCTGCAGTTGCCCGCGTCCGGCGGGTCCGGGGGCAGGCAATCCGAGGGATACTTGCATGCGTACTCGAGAAGCTCGCCGTCAGCGCGCACGACCTCCTGCATGGCCTCCACGTCGAGACACCCGCCTATATCGCTTCCCCTCCCCTCACATCGGGCCTCGCCGGGCGGCACGCCCACGATAAAGCCGAGGAGCAGGTTGGCGCGGTTCGAGCGCAGGCTGCTCAGGTCGTTCAAATACCTGTCGATGCCGTACAGCTTGTCTTTTTGATAATAGCACTGGAGGTTGATGCTGTACGGCAGCGAGGCAATGTCGAAAATCGACGTGTCCTGCGCGCTGCAGTCCTCCTCGTCCGTTACGAACAGGATGACCAGGATCGTGTCCTGCCTGAGAAACCCTGCATTTGCGCCGCCCGTCTGCGAGTGGACCATGAGCGCTTTCCACGCCGCCTCGAGCTGCTGCTCGAAACCGCAGCCGTTTGTCCCGAGCACGGCGATGCAGCCGAAATCCTGGGCCATGGCGTTGACCATGTCGATGTAGGGCTCCTCGGTCTCTCCTATCTGGTAGGACAGGAACATGGGATAGGACGGCGCACAGCTCGCGCCCCGCGGCGTGCGCTGGAGCACGCCGTCATCCCCGACCATGGGCTCGTCGCAGGTCTGGACGTCGTACCCGCCCACGCCCATGTCCGTGCTCACGACACCGACGTGGAGGTCCCTGACCGGCGGGTGCACCCTTTTGCCCGTGTCAGGGTCAAAGGGGGGGTCGAGGATGGACGTGATCAGGCCGGGAAAGGCGTCGCGCAGCATGCTCTGCTCGGCCGCCATGCTGCCGGAATTGTCCACAACGACCAGGACATCAACGCCAACGAACTCCTCGACATCGAGCTCCTCGACGACCAGCTCACCCCCGCTTTCCTTACACCTGTTCTGCTTCTCTGCCAGGGGATTGAGCAGTCCCGAGCTGTAACAGGAAATAAACATCTGGGATGCTCCAAGAATGAGAATTATCCCGCACATTCTGGAATATGGTTTCATGTGAAAATCTCCTTCCATATACAATGTACCTTCAGCCTCCCAAAACGGATCAGGGAATTCTGAATTCCAGGCCAAGGAAGCCCTCGAGCACCGGCCGCCCGAACGTCGCGACCTCGCCGCCGAAGAACCTGATCGATACTTCGGGGATCGACACTCCGGGCGTGAACCCCAGCCTCAGCCATATATGCTTTGCAAGAGCGACTGCAAGCTGCAGAGTCCCGCCAATATAACCGGTATAGGTTGAATCGGCCTGCGCGGCCGGCTCTTCAGCCCCCGACCCTTCGGACCACGCTATGAGAGCGCCGACGGCAATGCCGGCACAGAGCTTAACCCTTCCTGTATGAAGCAGCTCCCATAGAAGCCATCCCCTGATAATGCCGACGCCGAAGGATGCCCTGCCTTCCTCTTCTTCAATGGACTGCCCTGCAAACGCGGCCAGGCCTTCCATTTCCAGTGACAGGTAAGGCACGATGCTCCACCTGAGTGCGAGACTGACCGCCCCCTTGGCGCCCGTGCCCCCCGGCCCGCCGAGCGCCTCGAGCCCCACGCGCAGACCGATCTTTCCGCGCTTTCCATCAGGAGCCGGAGCAGGGCTTTCTTCCTTGATATCGGTCTTGGGCGGGGTCTTTTTTTCAACTATGCCGTCTTTACCCTCTTCTTCTTTCAGGGGCTTTGCTTTCCCGCTATTTTCCGAGGAATTGAGGCCCTTCATCTCGAGCAGGCCGGCCCCGAGCACTTCAACAATCCTCAGGGCCACGACCGATGCGGCATCGGAATCCGTATGATCCCCGATGGGCAGGGTTTTGCGGATTGCCTGCCCCCGTGGTCCTGTCAAAAATCCATAAATCCACATTGCCGCCGTTTCCCTCCGGAGATTTTACTATCCGAAAAGCGCAGTCAGCGTTTTTTTCCATGCCGATCTTTTCCAGCTCCTCGAGCTGCCCTTCCTCATCAACCGCCGCGCCGCCCACAACCTCGACATTGAAACCAAGCGCCGACAATTCCGTTTCAGATTTTTTTTCCGCTTCCTCCCAGGCCAGGTCGCTGCAGCAGGATGTCATGCCGATGATGACAACGACGGCATGAGGGTCGCCGGCAGTTTCTTTATCCTCCGCGTGAACATGGGAGCTGCAAACCGACTGAACGAGCAGAGCCAGCACAGAGGCTGACTGGAGAATCCACCCATTCCCTGCCCGGGCTTTCATCGGTGCTAATGAAATCAACTTGCTTCAGTTCTCCAGGGCCGATTTGGCAATCTGCGCAAAGGCTCCGTTTGCATAGCTTTCCAGGTAGGATTCAGCACAGTCCGCTGCCTGCTTTTTTTGTCCTGACTTCATGTACGCAATGATAAGCCTTCCAAGAGCTTCTTCCGCCAGCGGACCGTTGGGGTCTTCCTTTAAATAGGTATTGAGCCACGTGATGCCTTCATTTGGATTGTCATTCAGCTCCAGGGCGACTCTACCGAGGAGAAATGCCGCGAGCTTGGCGCGCTTGGTTTCTCCAAACCTTTCCCTGATCGCCATAAGAGCTTTTTGCGCTTCATCGCCCCTGCCCGCGTATCGCGCGGCATCGGCAAGCTGAACAAGGTCCGAAAGGCCGGACGTTGCCAGCAGCTGGTTGAACTCATTTTTTTCAACCGCATTCATGGCCTCGGCATATTTTCCCTCGTGAACGAGCCCTTTCCATTCGGCGGAGATTTCCTCTTTTTTCGGCTGGGCTGCGCTGTCGCCGGCAGGAACGGCCTCGGCCTGGAGCACGGGCACGATATCGACAGCCTGGGGCGGCTCTCCTGATGACAATGGATGTTGATCAGCTTGATCGGCCGCTTCCTGCGCATGCAGAGAAGAAAGGACCTCTTCGCCTTTCTCTTCCACCGGCTCGAGCGACATGATGCCTTTTTTCCTGTTGATATGGAGCCTGTTTCCGGCGGCAAGCGTCACGCCGTTATCCAGGCCGTTTCCCGAAATAAAGACGCTGCCCTCCTTTACGTTGACGTTAAACAGGGCCTTGTCCTCGCTCCAGAAAACCGAGAATTTCGTTCCCGTGACCGTGACGCGATAAGGGCCGGCGTCTATAGTCCATTGTATGCCGGTATTCTTCTTTATCCTGGCTGATATCCTGCCGTGATTGAGAACGATCTTAACATTTTTCGTCGTTGCATCGACAATCTGTCCTGTGGAGGATTCTTCGAGCTGAAGCCGGCTGCCGTCCGTAAACTTCAGTTGAAGGGGCTTTTCATAGGTTGCCTGCAGTGACAGGCCCGTTTTGCTTACCGCCAAAGTATCGCCGATCCAGAACTGGGCCGGCTTTTCCCGATTCAACAAAAATGCGGCGAGGGAGGCAAGCGTTATAAGAAGAGCTGCCGCAGCTGCTGCCGCAAGAATGAAGGGCCTTGCGCTTCTTTTATTCGGCAGCGCAGGAGCAGCAGCAAGCAATGCCTTTTCCTGGGCCTGCCTTCTTTTTTCGCTCGGGCCTGTCCCCAGGAGGTCGGCGGCCTCTTTGCCCAAAGATTCAATTATTCCGGAGTCATCCGTCATTTTTCTGTTTCCTCTATCATGGAAGCAAGCACGTGGTCCTTTCTTGCCTTTTTCATGAAAACCCTTTTTGCCTGCGCGGTTTTTCTTTTCACCGTCGCCGTCGAGCATCCGCACATAACGGCTGTCTCAACGATTGTATGACCTTCAACAAACCTCAGTATGAACATGATGCGGTGCGCTGTTTTCATCGAATCGACGATCGAGTAAAATCTTCTGAGAAACAGCTGCTTTTCGGGATGCAGCCGCTCGTCCGGCGTGTCGGGAGACGTTGGCTGGAGGCGAAGAATCCTGCGGTATTTGCGCGACCTGATTTCCTTTCTGACGACATTGATCGTAACGCCGGCGATCCAGGAATGCAGCGCAAGCGGGTTGGCCAGGCCGGCGATGGATGAGATGGCATCGATGAGCACCTGGTGGACGACGTCGTCGTGGTCCTGGTCGGCGCCCAGCAGTCTCCATACGAGCCGGTTGACAAGATCGCCGTACTGCCTGTAAAGGGCCTGGATGGCGTCGGGGCTGCGGCGCATCAACCCTTCAACGATCTCCTGGTTGCTTTTCTGGGGACCGCTTATATCAACGACATTCCCCAGGTCCCTTAAATTGTCAAATCGCAAGAATCAACCCTTTATTTTGGATATTTAAATTACAGCTTTCATTGGAATAGTACCATGAGCCCAAGAAACCGGCTCAACAATTTCTCAATCTTTTAAATCTTGCGCTGGATACCATGGGACCATCGACATGGGCTTTCGGTGCGCGCGGCGAGGGAGTATCTCCTTCCATAATAAAACAGACCTCACCTCAGCGTGCGCACGTAGATGTCGCCCGTCATGTGGCTGTCGTTGCGGAAGTCCACCCAGGCAAAATGGGCCCTGCCGCTTTCCGCCGCGACGCGCACGCCCGTCGTGTCCCGGTAGCCGGAGGAAGGATTGACCTGGAAATCAACGGGCTGAAAAAAGGCCCCGCCGTCGAGCGAAAAGTTCATGACCACGTCCATGAAGACGTCCGCATCCTCGTCGTTCCTTCCGTCATGCCACGCCACGACCACGAGGTTTCCCACGGCGTCGATGGCGGGAAGATAGGACCCGGCCGTTCCCCTGGCGTCCGTGTCTACCCTCAGGTCCTCCACAAGCCAGCTGACGCCGCCGTCGGCTGTCCTGTTCACGTAGATGTCGGCCAGGCCGTTGCGCAGGTCCTGGAAGGCGGTCCATGCCATGCCTCCCGCGCCCGCCGCGATGACGGGGTTCGTGGAATCATGCCCGAGGGGATCCATGTCGAGCCTGATATCCGCGGTGCTCCAGCTGGCGCCGCTGTCATTCGAGTAATTGACGTAAATGTCGCTGTAGCCGTTCCTGAAGTCTTCCCACACAACGTACACGTTTCCGGAGGCGTCGGCGGCGATCCGGGGGCGGCCGCTGGAGGCATGGCCGGGGGGAGAGTCCGTGTCGAGCCTCGTATCGCTTGCCTGCCAGCTGTCGCCCCTGTCGATCGAGGTGTTGAAGTAGATGGCGCCGTTGCCGTGTCGGTTGTCGCGCCACGCGACGAAGACCCCGCCCGAGCCGTCCACGGCCACGTGGGGCTCGCCGGCAATGGCAGGCGCCGGGGCCGTGTTGTGGTCGATCTGCGCGGGACTGTCCCAGGAGGCGCCGCTGTCCGTGGAGCGCGCCAGGAAAACGTGCCGCGAGCGGTCGGCCTGCAGGTCCTCGTAGACCACGTAGACGTATCCCGAGGCGTCGGCCGCCATGTCCACGCCGTACGAGTCGATCTGGCTTCCCGCGTCGATCCTCTCGTCGGGGCTGCTCCAGGTCCCCGCGTTTCCGTTGGACGGGGAATCGACGGTATAGATGTCCCTGGTATCGGTCGAAATCCTGAAGTCGGCCCAGGCCGTGAAAACCCCGCCGCCCTGGCCATGCGCAATGGCCGGTGACATGGAGTTCGTCTCTCCAGGGCTGTTCGTGTCGAGCCTGATGTCCGTGCCCAGCCAGCTGACCCCGCCGTCCACGGAATGGCTGTAGTAGATGTCGGCCCGGTAGGTGCCGCTGTAGGCATTGCGCCTGTCCAGGTAGACCGCGTGGACAACGCCCGAGCCGTCGGTCGCCAGGTCGATCTGCGCGGAGTTCGCCGTGCCCGCGTCGAGGCGGATGTCCCCGGCATCGAGCAGGGGGCACCCTTCATCGTCCGCGCCGTCGCAGTTGTTGTCGAGGCCGTCGCACCACGTCTCGACCGCCTGGTAGGTGCCGGGGTAATGGCATCTGTACCCGGCCGAGCCGTCGCAGGTCGGGGCGGTGCCGGAGCAGACGCCCTGGGTGAGACAGGATATTCCCGGCGGTGCGAGATTGTTGTCGGCGCGGCCGTCGCAATCGTTGTCCAGCCCGTCGCAGGGCTCGGGGGTCACGGGCGCGACCTCGCCCGAGCACTCCATGTCCCCGTCCACGCACAGCGTTGTTCCGTACTCGCACGTTCCCCTGTTGGTCCCGCACCGGATGCCCTCGCCCGACACGCCTTCGTCCGTCTCCCCGTCGCAGTCATTGTCGTTGCCGTCGCAGGTTTCGGGCACGGGCCCGTCCTCGCCCGTGCATTCGAGGCTGTCGTCGATGCAGTGGACCGTTCCCTTGCTGCATTCACCCACGTCGGTGCCGCACTCGCCGCCCCCCTCGGGGTCCCCGTCGTCAGCTTCGCCGTCACAGTCGTCGTCGAGCCCGTTGCACAGCTCCGGCGACGGGGGCGTCTCGCCGGCGCAGACCAGGTCGCCGTCAATGCACGCGGTGATCCCCGTCTCGCACTCGCCGTCGGACGTGCCGCAGATCTCGCCCCCCTCCGGGTTGTCCTCGTCGGGAACGCCGTTGCAGTTGTTGTCGAGCCCGTCGCATATCTCGTCAACCGAGCCGATGCCGCCCTCGCACGCGAGATCGCCGTCAATGCACTTTTGCGTGCCGAACGCGCAGGTCCCCACGTCGGTCCCGCAATCCGCGCCGCCTTCGGGATTGCCGTCATCGATGATCCCGTCGCAGTCATCGTCGAGCCCGTTGCACAACTCGGGCCTCGATGGGGTTTCCCCTGCGCACTCGACGATGCCCTCGACGCAGTGCTCCACGCCGGGGCTGCATTCCCCCGCGTCCGTGCCGCAGTCCGCCCCGCCGCCCGGATCCCCTTCGTCGGACTCGCCGTTGCAGTCGTTGTCCTCGCCGTCGCAGATCTCGTCCTCGGGCCTTACACCGCCCACGCACCGCAGCTCGCCGGCGACACAGTCGTACGTCCCGAACTCGCACAACCCCTCGTCGGTTCCGCATGGCTCACCGCCCCCGGGATTGTCCTCATCGAGCTCGCCGTCGCAGTTGTCGTCCATGCCGTTGCACGTTTCATCGCCCTCGGCCGTGCAGCACGTCATGCCCGCCTCGCACGCTCCAACGGTCCTCTCGCACCGTGAGCATTCGTATTCGCAGCCGTCGCCGTACTCGCCGTTGATGTTCCAGAATCCCTCACTGCACTCATCGATAACGCACTGCGCGTTTTCCTCGGTCCCGTCGGGGCTCACGCATTCTCCTACGCCGTTGCGGGGGTTGCACCGTTCCCCGCAGACGCCGCAGTTTTCGGGGTCCGCCGTCTTGTCGATCAGGTCATCGACCAGGCAGTTGCAGTCGTCGTCCACGTTGTTGCAGATGTCGTCCCGGTCCCGCGTCTTGAAGCACAGGGTTTCGCATCCCAGGCTCTCGGAGTCTTCCGGGTCGTCGGCCGCACAGTCGTAAGTGTTGATGTCGCAGTCGCCTATGACGCACTCGCCGCCGTCGCACATCGCGAAGGCATGGGGAAAATGGCACACGTTGCCGCACGCGCCGCAGTTGCGCGGGTCGGTGTCCAGGTCGAAGCCCTCGTCGATCAGCTCGTCGCAGTCGTCGTCCATGCCGTTGCACTCCTCCTCGGCAAGAGGGTTGCAGGGCGTATCTTCCCCTGAGACGTCCCGCTCCTCGTCTCCGGCCTCGTCCCCCACGGTATCGGCGGCCGTCTCCGCGGCGTCGTCAAGGTCCGCTTCGCCCGCAGCGTCGGTCCCGCCGGCGTCGCAGTTGTCCAGGCATTCGTACTCCATGTGGCACCCGGCGCCCGCGAGCGCCGCGAATGCCAGGGAGGCGAAAAGCAGTGCCATGCCCCGCATGCGCGTTCCCGCGCCTGCCTGCGGGCACTTCTTTCTTCGCCTCACGGCGAGCAGCAGCAGGAAAGCCAGGGCAGGCAGCGCAAGCAGCCAGGCAGCAGCGCCGTCACGGCCGCCTTGCCCCGCAACGGAGCAGGCGGCGCATCCCCCGCCGCCCGTAGAGGTCACGTTGACCGGGGACGAGGAGATGTCTTCGCCATCCGACTCCCCGGCACCGTCTTCTTCCAGCAGCGAGCTTTCGATGCACGTATCGCCAACGCATTCATAGCCCTGCGGGCACGCGATGAACGAGCACGGGTCATCGGTGCACCTCCCGTCGATGCACACTTGCGGGGGCGGGCAGGAGACGCCGTCGCAGGCGTCTTCTTCGCACCGGCCGGTTTCAGGGTCGCAGACCCTTCCGCCGGCGCAATCCACGTCCCGGCACAAGTCCTCCGCGCACGCGCCGTCATGGCACAGATCGCCCTCGGGGCAGGCGTCCTGCGCCGTGCACGCGTCGAAGCACTCGCCGTCGCGGCAGAACTGAAGGTCGCCGCACTCCACGTCGTAGCACGGGTCGTGCCGGCACTCCCCGTCCCTGCAGATCTTTCCTTCGGCGCATTCGTAACCGGGCGCGTAGCAATTTCGCGGGACGCACATGGGGGAGCAGCCCGAGTAAACGCACACCTCGTCGTCCCCGCATTCAACCCGGTCGCACTTGTCGATGCATTCCCCTTCCAGGCAGGTCTGCGTGCAGTCTTCGCAGGTCACGCCCGCGCAGGGATCGTCGATGCAGTAATACCCGTCGTGGCCCTCGGCCTCGGCGCAGGTCTTGCCTGAAGGGCATGGAAACTCGTGGGCCGGGTTGCAGGGAAGGGCGCAGTAGCAGCTGGCCACGTCGCGGTAGCATATACCCTCCTCGCAGATGTCGCCGTCGTCCTCGAGCCCGTTGCAGTCGTTGTCCAGGCAGTCGCAGATCTCGGGCGACGGGCCGACATCGTAGCTGCACTCCCAGTCGCAGTCGAGGCAGACCATGTATCCGGGCCGGCACTCCCCCTCGTCCGTTCCGCACGCCTCGCCCAGCGGCAGGCCGTCGTCAACGAGCATGTTGCAGTCATTGTCCAGGCAGTCGCAGACCTCGTCGACGGGCCCCACCGCGCACAGGCAGAGGAGCTCGGGGGGGTCGGGAAGCGGGTCGGGCGGGCCGCAGGGAGGCTCCACCCCGGAGCTGCTGCACCAGGTGAGCCCCGGCTCGCATTCCCCCTCGTCGGTGCCGCACAGCTCCCCGCCGCCCGGGTTGCCCTCGTCCACGTCGCCGTCGCAGTCATCGTCGATGCCGTTGCAGATTTCGTCCTCGGGCATGACGCCCTCGTCGCAGACCAGCTCGCCGTCGATGCAGTGCCATACGCCGGGCGTGCACGCCCCCGTGTCGGTGCCGCAGGGGCCGCCGCCGCCGGGGTCGTCCTCGTCGGTCTCGCCGTCGCAGTTGTTGTCGAGCCCGTCGCAGATCTCGTCCGCGGGCCCGACCTCGCCCACGCACTCGAGGTCGCCGTCGATGCAGTGCT
>JBDRLK010000408.1:0-4319 GCA_043813155.1 Pseudomonadota bacterium
CGCTTTTAATCAGGTTTTTTGTCAGGAGGGAATAACCATGAAAAAGACGTATCTGCTCATGCTGCTTCTCCCGGGCTGCTACAGCTCTTCGGGAGGCGATTACGACGGGGGGCGGGACGCGGACGATGCCGTGGACCGGATCGAGCAGGATGCCCTGCCCGATGTGCAGCACGATTCAATCACCGACCCACCGCCGGACGGTGTCGAATGCACGACAAACGAGCACTGCGTCGTGGCCCTCAACCAGGACCGCTGCTGCGAACCCGACCCTGTCGCGGTTTCCAGGCAGCAGGCGCTGGCCGATCCGTGCCTGCACGTGCTGGGCGAGCCGTGGGTGAACAACGAGGATTGTCCTGAAATCGATTGCCTGAGGTGCATGGAGATTTCCGAAAGGGCCTACGAGGCGGCCTGCCTGGACGGGGAATGCGTGATGGTCGAGGACTTCTGCCCGCCCATGGCCATGACCGAGCCCGCGGTGTCGGCCAAAGCCGGGGACACGCCCGAAGGAGGCTGGGAGCGCTACAGGGGCCGCGTGGTCCGGGTGTGGGGCGACACCTACCTGGGGCCGGATTCCTGCGAGTGCTGTTTCGACTGCCGCTGCACCTGCTTTGAAGATACCGTGCAGCTGGCCCTGGACTGCGCCATTTCTGTCAGGGGGTCCATATGCGGCGATCCCTGGGAGTGCTCGGGCACGGAATGCGAGCCCGACTGCTCTCCCGCCTATATCATGGGCCCCGTAACCGCAACCGGGTATCTCGTGGATTCAGCGGAGGGCGGGCTGGAGCTCTGGGTCATGGAGGTGGACGACGAGGACTGCCCTCCGCCCGGGCCCAATCCCGAGGATGCGCCGTGCACGCCTTTCAGCGATGAGGGCGAGTGTGAGGGGGACCTGTTCTGCTACTACTGGGGGGACGTTGTCTGGCCCTGCGCGGGCACGTGCCGGCCCCATGGGGATGAATGCGATATCGATGAGGACTGCGGCGATGAGCGGGTCTGCTACAACGGCTACTGCGAGTATTGCTGCCCGGGCTGAAATTCCCCGGAAGTATTTTTCACCGTGCCATGACGCATCCGCAACCCTCTTCCGCGTCGGCATGCACACCCTCATCGAAGGAGTCGGATGGAGAGTCGGGCGTGAACGCGTCAAACGAAGTGTCCGGATACGTCGTGTCGCCTGCCGGGTCATAGGAGGGATCTTCCGGCAGGTCGGCGGGGACATCGGTTCCGCCGTCCGGCGCGGCATCGGGGATTTCTTCAGCAAGGTCTTCTTCCATCCCCCCGTCCTCCCGGAAAGCGGGGCCGTCGTAATCGTCGGCATCCACGAAATTTGCGATCCCGTCGCCGTCAATGTCTCCCGTGCCCTCGTCAATGTCCGGGTTTCCCAACTATTTCAGTTTGCAATCGACGGTCTGCTCATTAAAAAACGTACCGCGGAGATATTATATTTCTGTTCAGCGCAGGTTTTTTGCGTATCATGTGTTATTACCTTTCAAGACGGCTGGAAAACAGAAGGCAGCGCTCGAGGGAAACAGGAGACAACGGGTTTTGGCGGAAACGAAGACAGACGAGGACATCATCGCGGAAGTTGTCGCCGGCAATACCGATGCTTTCGGCCTTATCGTCAGCAAGTATTACAGGGTCGTTTTCAGCGTGAGTTACAGGTATCTCAATCACTACCAGGATGCGGAGGACATGACGCAGGAAGTGTTCACAAGGGCTTTTGCCAAAGCCGGGGAGTTCGAGGCGTACGGCAGCATCTACAGGTGGCTCATGAGAATAACGATCAACCTCTGCATCAACGAGGCCAGGTCGGCGAGGCGGCGGCTGACACAGCTGCGTGAAATGAATGACGTGCCCGCGGCGGCCGGCGAAGAAGGAATGATGGATTTTCAAATGAAGCAGGATATACAGAAAGTCATCGGCGATCTTCCATCCCCCCAGAGGATGGCCCTGATCCTGTCCAGGTACGAGGGCCTGACGTACGGCGAGATCGCTCACATGATGGACAGGTCGGTCTCGTCCGTGGAATCCCTTCTCGTGAGGGCGAAACGGACACTGATGAAGAAACTTGAAAAATACACGGTTCAGCATTAGCCCTCTTCTCGGAAGTGGGCAGGGGAGGCTTAAGCCTCTCTGAAAAGCACTGGGAGAAAGCAGAATATGGATTGCAAGGAAGCAAAAGAAAAGCTGTCCGCGTACATGGACGCGGAGCTCGACGCTGACGGCCGCCGGGAGGTGGACGGGCACCTGGAGACCTGCGAGCGCTGCAGCCATGAGCTGCAGCGCATGGAGGCCGTGTGGGAGCTCATCGCCGGGGTCGAGACGCCCGAGCCCCCGGCGCATATGCCGGATAAGATAACGGCCGGGCTTTCGCGGGCAGGCGAGACGGCCGCCGGCCGCGTCGCCTGGAGAACGTTGCTTGGCTGGCCCATGAACGCAGCCGCCGCCCTGGCCGTGGCCGCGGGCATCGTTCTGGGATTTGTTCTGGGCATGTTCTTCAACGCCGGAAGCGACGGGCAGAGCATGGTTTCAAAGGCTCCGGCCTACGAGCAGGAATATACGGAGGATTACGCAGAAGCCTTCAGCGAGCTTCCCGCGGGCTCGCCGGGCTACTACCTTGTCGAATTCGTGAGCAACGGGGAGAAGAAAGATGATTCCCCGGAGGAGGATCGGAAATGAAAAGCCGTACGCTGATCATCCTTCTTGTCGTGTCGGGCGTCCTGAACCTGACCTTTATCGGGCTGACGGCTTTCAGGCTCCTGGCGAGGCCCGACAGGCCTTTCATGCCGCCTCACGGGCCTCCTCACGAAGGGCCGGGGCCCATGGATTTTGCGAAGCAGCTCGGCCTTGACGGAGCCAGGCTCGAAAAATTCAAGGCCATCAAGAAGCAGTTCCGCGAGGAAAAGGAGAAGACACAAGAGGATATGCAGAAGCTTCACGAGGAGCTGTTCACGGAAATGCGAAAGGATGCGCCGGACATGCAGAAGATCGACGGGCTGATCGACGATGTCTCGGAACGCCAGAAGACCATGCAGAAGAGCATTATGCACAAGATCATAGCCGAGCGCACATTGCTGGCCGACGACCAGAAGGCGGAGTTCGACAAGATAATGAAAAAGAAGTTCATGAAACATCATTTCGGCTATAAAAATGGAAAAGGAATGGGCAAGGGAAAACCGCCTCATTGAGGCTTGACACGAGGAACCGGGGTTCCCGAAGCGCGCTGGGAACAACGTTAATTCATGTGAACGAAAAAAGGAAACTCAAACAATCAGGAAAAAAATCAAGGAGGTTATCATGACGAAGAAAAAAACATTTACGCTGGTCGCCATCATGGCCGTAGCGGCGCTCACGTTCGCGCTCTCGGCTCAGGCCGGCGGCAAGGGCAAGGGAAAGGCACACGGTGACTGCGACGGATCGGGCGGCTGCGGCAAGGGCAAGTTCATGCATGGTGGCCACGGGCCCAAGGGAGGCCCGCTCGGGCTCATCCCGGACATCGTGGACAAGCTGGATCTCACGGTCGACCAGAAGAGCAAGGTCAAGGACATGCGCGAGGCGTTCAAGAAGGAGATCGAGCCGATCATGAAAAAGAAGCACGAGCTCAAGAAGGAGATGATCGAGCTCATGCAGAAGGACAAGCCCAACATGACGGCGGTCAAGGCGAAGTTCAAGGAGGTCAAGGCGCTCAAGGAGAAAATGATGGACCTGCACTTCGATCACGTTCTCGATCTCTTCAACATTCTCACGAAAGCGCAGAAGCAGAAGATGTGGGACCTCATCGACGAGATGAAGCCGCCCAAGGGGTTCGGCCCACCCCAGGAATAATACGATCGCAATTTATTTGTCATCCCTGCTCAAGCTCAATGTCATCCCGACGTGATTTAAGCTCGGTGTCATCCCGAAAGCAAAAAACAATTCAAGGCTGAGGGACCTCAGAGCTCAAACTCATAGATTCCTCGGCTACTTTCTGATCGCTGCCTTCGGAATGACCTGCGTTAATTGGTCCCGTTTTCTTTCTTAAGCTGGAGTTTCGCCATTTTTTCGTAGCGAGACCGAGATCAGGCCGAGGCGCCACAAGGCGGACGGTTATTTTTGACGCAGGCGTACTTGATGTACGTCGAGGAAAAAAATGGCCGGCCAACGCAGTGCCGGCGGGGGTGGGCCGGTCGCATTATAAAAAGGGCGAAACTCCAGCTTAAGGGCTCGCGAAAAAATAACTTCCCATTTTGAGGCGTATTTCTAACATTATGTTTACCAAGCTTCTTCTGGGCGCCGAGGCGCCCGGCTGGCAAGGCGCTTCGGTCCCCGTCACGACGGAG
>JBDRLK010000409.1:0-6590 GCA_043813155.1 Pseudomonadota bacterium
TCTCTTCCTGTCACCGATGTCATCGGAAAAAAAGCCGGTCAATATCTGAAGGAGTTCAACAAGTCTCATGGTCTGGAGATTGCCGATGCGCTTATTGCCGCGTCCGCTTCTCATTACCGAATGCAGCTATGGACACTCAACACCAGGCATTACCCGATGACAGACATTAAGCTGTTCGACAGATAGTACGTCCCTTCAGATCCGTCTCAGCGGGGCCAAAGCCCCTGCACTACCCAGTTCTACATGCGGCGTAAGGGACTCGCAATGACACATGAGAGGGGGAGTCTGGAACGACGCAATGACACCGGTCGCTTTACAGGATGCCGATCTGATCCTTGGGCAGCCAGCCTGTCTTGCCGCGCTCGTCTTCGACCCTGTGCCACTTGCCCCGCGATTCCCTGACCTTGACGCGGGCGCCCTCGGCAACGTCAAAAGCTCTGGCCGCCTCGTCGGTGGGGCCTTCCCGGATGACGACGAGCCCGCTTCCGGTGACAATGCCCTCCTTGCGAAGGAAATCCACGTTGTACTTGAGCGTCACCATGGCGCCCGAAACGAGCCACATGAGCAGGAAAAAGAACACGGCGATTGAAACGCCGATCCTGGCCACCGGCTTCCTGGAGTATTTCCGGACCGCCATGAAAATGAAAAACATGTAGTAGAAGAAAAGAAAGATGATCACGAGCTCGTTGGGTGAAAACCAGGACACCGCGCCTTCCCACACCTTCTCTTTCGGCCGGATATTGATGTCGCGCTGCTGCTTCGAGATTTTTCTGCCCAGCGCGGAGCGTACGATGCCCAGGTTTTTCGTCGTGGCCGTGTCCCTCGGCTTGGCCTTGAGCACCTTGTTGTAAAAATAGACCGCCTTGCCGAGCTCGCCCTGCTTGGCGAACGCGTTGGCCGTGTTGAAGTAAACCGACGTGTCCTCGATGCCGAGGTTCATGATCCTGTAATAATTCTCGATCGCTCCCCTGTAATCACCCTTGAAATACAGGTCGTTGGCTTGATCGAAAATACCCCTCACGTTTTCCGCGGCCGCCGGCGTGGAGGCCGACAGCGCGAGCGCGATGGCCAGGAGGACGATGATCGACGCCGCGCCCGTGCCCTTTGCCCCGGAATTCCTCCTCTTGTTTGCGCTGTTGCCGCTGTTTTTCCCCTTATCGCTCTTTCCGTTCTTATTTTTCCCGTTCCTCCCGTTCGCGGCGCCTTTCTCGATCCTGTCGAGGATTTCCTCCACCCGGCCGGCCGCGCCCTTGATGTCCTCGTCCACGTTCGAGCTCCTGCCGTATCTGGCGAACTCGCAGTTCTCGAGCTCCTGGATGAGATCCTCCACGTCGCCCGACCCGACGCCGGCTTCATCGAGGTCCTTTCGCAGCTCCGCGTTGGTCATGCCGCCGGCCGGAATTTCGAATCTCATCTCGATGTACTGGTAGATGGCCTTCTGTATCTTCGCGTAAAACCCGGCCTTGTCCCTGAGCTTGACCGATTCCTTGAGCATTTTTCTCGCCTGGCCGTGCGCAACGGCTTTCGGGCTCCTGCGCTTCATCCTTCCTATGGTGAACTGCACGAGGCTGATAACGAGAAGGAGGCAAAGGAAGGCCGGCGGAAAGGCGATGGCCCCTATAAACCAGCTCGATCGAATGAGCTGGCTTGACGGCGACCTGAGCGAGGCCACCGTGATGATGGGCCTCAACCCCTCGATGCCTTTGTCCTCTTCGTCCTGAGAACCGTCATAGCCCCCTCCCCCCTCGACCACGGGCCCGCTGGGAGTGAAGCTCGAAGGCTCGACGTCGATCGTCAGCGCCCTGGACTGGACGGTCTCGTACTTTTCGGCCACGGGGTCGAAAAAGGAAAAGCTCACGGCCGGGATGACGAGCTTGCCCGGTTGGGTGGGTATGATGATGTACTCGATCGTCTTTCGTCCGCCGATCACGAAATGCCGCTTTTCCACGTTGTCGGTCACCTGCGGGTCGTAGGACTTGACGCCTTCGGGGAACTCGACGTTCGGGGGGACAACCATCTCGATGTTGCCCGTCCCGCTGATGATGAACTGGACGGGCAGCGGCTGGTCCACGACCGCGTTTTTTGCGCCGAGTTTCGAGCTGATGACGTACTTGCCCACGTTGGCCGGGTCGAAACCGTCGGGCCTGCCCTCGGTCGGCAGGGGGACGACCTCCACGGTGACGGGCACGCCCTTGCGGTTGTACTTCTTGCCGCCGAACACGCCGCCGAAGCCCGTGGAGACCGACACCTCGCCCGGGGCGATTTCCTGGGTCCCGGCCTCGGTCGGAAAAATCGCCACCTTGCGCAGCGTGGCCACCTGGAAGGAGATACCGCCGATGTCGGCGTTCGAAAAATCAACATTGCCCGTGGGAGGAAGCATTTCCTTTGTCCAGAACTTTCCGCCCGCCGGCTCGGTGATGACCTCGATGTTCGTGACGCTCACCCTGGAGTACAGGAAGAAGTCCAGGGTCGCCTGCTGGCCCATGTACAGGTTCTGCGGGTTGACCACGGTGCGGATGAATACATAGGGGTCGTAACTCGCGCCTTCGAGGCCCTCGGGAGGCGGGCCCGTGGGCTCGACCGTTTCCGTGGGCTGCGGCTCGGGGGGCGTGGGCGCGGGCCTGTCGAAATGCCGCTTCCACAGGTCGTCGAAATCCTTGAAAGGATCGCCGAATGGGTCGCCGAGGGGATCCTTGGGCTTCTTTCCCGAGCCCTGGCCCTGCGGCTCCTTGGTCACCTGCAGAACGATGGTGTCGCTCTTGTAATCTTTCCCTCCCAGCTTCACGATGACGGGGCCGATGCGGTGCGTGCCTTCTTTTATGGCCTGGAGATGAAGGTCGTAGCGCGTGCTGTAGGTCATCTTCACGCCCTGGCCATAGCCGAAGGAAAACTGCAGGGGTGAGGATATGCTCTTTGAAACGAGATCGAATCCCTCGAACGCGGGGAGGACCACTTTCTCGGGTTTCTCGTTTTCCGATTTTACTTCCACGGAGACGCCGATCATCTCGCCCACACCGACCTTGTTGGCCTGCGCCGAGATGGTGATGGAGGGAGCGCTCTGGGCAAGGGCGTCCGCGGAAAACACCGCCATGGCGGCCAGGACGAACATGGCCGCAAGGAGGTGTCTCGATATGGTGCGAAGTGGTTTCACTGTATTCGAAATCAATATCCCGGGTAGGGGAGCCTTCAGGCTCCCGTTCTTTTTTGGCGCAGCCAACCGGGCGACTAAAGTCGCCCCTACCCATCACAACAATATTTTCGGGCGACTGAAGTCGCCCCTACCCATCACAATAATATTTTCGGGCGACTGAAGTCGCCCCTACCCCTGCGCGGGTTAACATTACCAGTCTTTGAGTATTTTTGCTTTGCCTTTCCCGTAATTTTTCAGAGCCTCCAGATGGTAATTCTTCTCGCCCCTCTGAAGAGCATCCAGGATAGCCTCGGTCTGCTGTTTTGTCAGCGGTACGGGTTGCGGCTGCTGCTCCTGCTGCTGAGTTTCACCCTGCTGCTGCTGTTTCTTTTGCTGCTCCTGCTGCTGCTCCTGTTTCTGCTGCTGGTCACCCTGCTCTTTTTCCTGTCCCTGCTTCTGCTCCTGCTCCTGCTGCTGATCCTTGCCCTTCTCCTTGCCCTGGTCGCACTGCTGGTCGTCCTCCTGCTTCTCCTGCTGGTCCTGCTCCTGTTCCTGCTGGTCCTCTTCCTGCTCCTCTTCCTCTTCCTTCTGCTGGTCGTCCTGCTCTTTCTCCTGCTGCTCCTGCTCCTGCTTTTCCTTCTCCTTCTGCTCTTCTTCCTGCTTCTTCTTCTCCTCCTCCTCCTTTTTTCTCTGTTCCTCTATTTTCTTCAGGGCCAGCGCGAGATTGAAGGCCGCGTCCTTGTCGCCGGGCAGGAGTTTCAACGCCTGCCTGTACGATTCCGCGGCTTCCTCCCAGCGCTCGCCCAGGTAATACACGTTTCCGAGATTGTAAAACGCTTTCCCCCTCAGGTCCCTCTCCTCGTCTGATGCAAGATCAATGGCGCCCAGGAGCGATTTTACGGATTCCTGCAGGTTTTCGCCTCTTGCCTCCTCTTTGTCCTTTGCCAGATTGTAATGCGCCACTCCCTTGTTGAAATGCACGCCCGCGCGATCGGGAAGATCGCCCAGCGCGGCGCTGTACTTTGCCAGGGCCTTTGCGGCCTGGCCCTTGGCCAGGAGCTTGTTGCCCTTCTTGACCTTGCCGTTCTCCTTCATGAAGGGGCTCCAGGCATGGGCCGCGCAGGGCGCCGCAAGGATGATGACAAAAGCAATGGCCGTTGCAGCTCTCATGTTTCTCTCCTCCGTCCCGGGGCAACGGGAAACCATATCTTGGCGTCGTTGATCAGGCTCTCCAGCACCAGCAGGATGAACGCGGGAATCAGCAGCCACAGGTAGAACTCGTCGTAGATCGTTACCTTTCTTGCTTTCAGCTCGGCCTGCTTGAGTTTCCTGATCTCCTCGGCCACCGGGAAAACGCTGATTTTACCCGGCGCCGATCTAATGTAGATGCCCTTTGTGTTTTTTGCAATTTGTTTTAGGCCGTCCTCGTTTTCCGGCGTCAGGCTCGTGGTGACATAGGAGCCGTCCGAGTCCTGCTTGAAACCGTCCTGCGTGCCGTCTTCCAGGTAGCGCGGGATGAGCTCGGCCGTCTCCGTGCCCACGCCCAGCACGAATATGCGAATACCTTGCTTTTCAGCCTCTTTCGACGCTTTCACGCCCTCTCCCTCGTGGTCTTCGCCGTCCGTTATCAGGAGCAGGACCTTGCTTCTCTTTCGCGACGTCGGGTCCGCGGTGAGCAGCGTGACGCCCGCCTCGATGGCCCCCCCGATGTTCGTGCCGCCGAAGGGCATGTCATTGGGCGACAGGTCCCTGAGGAAAAGCGAGATCGCGTCGTAGTCCGTCGTGAGCGGGAAGGAGACGGCGCTCCCGGCAAAGGCCACAACGCCCACGCGGTCGCCGATGAGCTTGCGGATGAGCTCGTTCACCTCCTGCTTGGCCCTGCCTATCCGGTCGGGCCTGACGTCCTTGGCCAGCATGCTCTTGGAAAAATCCAGGGCCACGGCCATGTCGATGCCTTTTACTTTCAGCATTTTTTCCGTGCCGCCGTACTGCGGCCTGGCGAGCGCCATGATGCAGAGCCCGAGGATGACGACCAGGAGCACGGCCTTGATGGCCCTGCGCGTCAGGCTCACCTTGGCCGCGAGCTGCTCCCACCCCCACTTTCGTTCAACCCCCTTATCGTCCTTTGCCCCTGCCGCGAATCGCTGGAGCGCTCTTGTCTTCAGGTAGAACGACAGGATCATGACACCGGCGATCAGCGGTACCGCCACGAGCAGCCACAGCGCCCACTCGTTGCCGATGCGCATGCGGCACCCGCCGGTCGCGAAGGCCGTGAGCATCAGCACGATGGTACCGGACTTTGCGTGCGTCCCAAAATTGGCACCGTCGCGAGGGCGGCGAGGCCGAAGCGGATCTGCGGTGGCGCGGAGGGAGGGACGCCGAAGGCGTCTTTCGCACCCCACGGAAGCCATTTCGTTCGGGTAGATTTCTTGCTTCCGCGGGGACCCCGCCCCGTGTACGTCGAGGCGGCACGACTGAGCACGCCGCGGAGGCGCGAGAGAATCGGCGGCCGCAGCAGGTGCGGCATTTTGGGACGTACGCATCACTACGGGCTCTTCCTCCCCAGCGTGAACCTGAAAAATATCTCCAGCAGAAACAGCAGGATCGCGGGAAGCAGGAACCGCCCAAAGGTCTCGGCATACACCACGCTCACGTCGGAAATCTTCGTCTTCTCGAGCGAATCCAGGATCGAGTGAAAAGATTCCTCGAGCGCCCGCCTGTCCTGGGCCTCGTAGAACTTCCCGCCCGTCTGCCTGCTGATATCCTCGAGCAGCTCCGGGTTCACGGGAAAGCTCGCCGCTGTGAAGATGCTCCTGCCGAAGAAATCCGTGTCCGTCTCCACCGGCGTCTCATCGTGCCGGCCTGCCAGGATCGTGTATATCTTGATGCCCAGCGCCTTGGCGAACTCCGAGGCCTGGGACGGTGAAACATTGCCCTGGTTGTTCGCGCCGTCCGTGAGCAGCACGATGACTTTCGTCTCGGCAGTGCTCTTGCGAAGCCTGTTGATGGCATTGCCCAGCGCGTTGCCGATGGCCGTTCCCCGGCCGTCGATGTTTCCGAGCTGCAGCGACTGGACGAGGTTGCGCACCACGTTGTAGTCGAGCGTCACGGGGCAGAGCGTCATGGCATCGCGCCCGAAGATGACGACTCCGATCCTGTCGTTCACTCTTCTTTTGACAAAATCGTCGATCACGGCCTTGGCGGCCTGCAGGCGCGTGGGCTTGATGTCCGCGGCTTTCATGCTGTTGGACATGTCCAGGGTCATGACGATGTCGATGCCCTCTACCTCCGCCTCCTCCCGTATGGCCGTGGCCTGGGGACGGGCAATGGCGAAGACCACGAGGCCCGCGGCCGCGGCGCGCATGAGACCCGGCGCGAACACCATGAACCGCGCTCTCAGCCTTCCGGGGAGTCTTTTGAGCACATCGAGGCGTGTGAAGATCATGGCGGCGCTCAGCCG
>JBDRLK010000410.1:0-6265 GCA_043813155.1 Pseudomonadota bacterium
GCCCGCTGAATGTCTTGATTATCCTTGAAACTTACGATAATACTATTTCAATAAATACTATAAGAAAATTATATTTATACGAGATAGGTGGGACCCTGAAAATTATGTGTATAATATTCAGGGCTAAAGCCTCCCCTACCCGACGGGCGTAGCGGATGTTTGAACGGGAGGCTAAAGCCTCCCCTACCCGACGGGCGTAGCGGATGTTTGAACGGGAGGCTAAAGCCTCCCTTACCCGACGGGGGTGGGGTAACCGAAGCCATGGCAAAAGAAGAGCAAAAGAAATCAGGGTTTTTCGACAGGCCCTTTGTTCTGCAGACCGCAACATACCTGATCCTCCAGGGCATGTCCATGAAGCTGAAATTCAGCAAGTCCTACAGGGAGCTCATAAAAAACAGGCATGACACGTTCAACAGGACGATCCTGTTCAGGCTCAAGGACGGGTCGCTCCAGGTTTACGCTCAGTTTCAGGACGGCAGGATGAAGGTCAGGCAGGGCAGCCCTCCCCATGCCGATGTCACGCTCACGTTCAGCAGCACGGACGTGGTCAAGGAAATGGCCTCGCTTTCCCAGGAGGCGGTCCTGGACTACCTGATGGCGAACAAGTACTTTTTCAAGGGCAACCTGAGCCACTTGATGAAGTTCGCCTATATCCTTTCCTCGTACATCAAAAAGAGCGATGGGAAAAGGGGCGTGGCGGCGGAGTCACGGCCCCGTGCCTGCGGCGCTGAGGCCGATCTCATCTCCCGCCGCGGTCAGCTGACCGCAGGTCCTTCGGACAGGGTGACATTTCTCGACGAGCCCTTTCTTCAGAAGTACTGCATCGCCGATTTTCCCGGCCTCGCGGCCCAGCGACGAGCCCATTTTTCCGTGAAGCCTCAGGTCTGCACCGAGCGTGCCCGGCTCATCACCGGGCATTTCAAGGAAAGAGGTTTTGAATTCGACCGCAACGGCCGGCGGCGCTTTCCCGCGCTGAGGCAGGCCGAGGCCCTGGCCCACATCCTGAGCAATAAAAAGCCCATTGTCACGACCGGCAGCCTGCTGGCCGGCTCCACGACCTCGAAACCCGTGGGCGTGGTGATTTATCCCGAAGGGCACGGAATCACGCTCTGGGCCGAGCTGCGGTCCGCTCCCACGAGAAAATACCAGCCCTATGACATTACAAGGGAGGAGGGGGACCTTCTCGATCAGCAGGTTTTCCCCTTCTGGGCCGAGCGCAACGTGCGCGAATACACGCGAAAGGCCAACAACTTTCCCCGCTACCAGGAGCTAGACGAGAGGTTCGTGCTCTACTTCATGTGGAAGACCGTGGCCCTTTCTCACACCATCCCGGATTTTCCAAGGGCCATGGGCGGCGGGCTGCTTCCCATTATCGAGGACGCGGCTGCCAGGGAGAAGAAGGCTGCAGACGAGCACGGGCGCATGTTCTATCGCGCGACGAGGATCGCCCTCGAGGGCGTCCTGGAATACGCGAAAAACCTGAAAATGGAAGCCGGGAAACGGGCCGGCCTGGCGGCCCGCGCCGGCCGCGATGAAGAGCGGGCGCATTTTGAGAATATCGCCGCCATCCTCGAGCGCGTTCCGGCGCGCGGCGCAAGAACCCTGGACGAGGCCGTCCAGTCGCTGTGGGTCCTGTGGGTCTGCCTGCACAACGAGAGCACGAACGCGGGGCTTTCGCTCGGCCGCCTGGACGCCTGGCTTCAGCCCTATTTCGAGGCCGACATGCGCAAGATCGAGAGCGCGGATGAGCGTGAGGCGGCCATCAGGCATGCCATCGAGCTTATCGGGAGCTTCTTCATGAAATGCCAGGACCACCTGCCGCTCGTGGCGGACGTGGGGAACAAGCTTTTCGGCGGGTCATCGTCGGACCAGGCCATCACGCTGGGCGGCGTGGACGCGGAAGGGGAAAGCGCGGTCTGCGACATGACCTACATCTTCCTCAAGGTCACGGAGATGCTCACGATCAGGGACCCGAACATGAACGCGCGCTTCTGCCCGGGCGTGAACTCGGACGATTACCTCAGGCGCCTCATCGAGGTCAACATGGTCACGACGGCCACGCCGTCGATTCACAATGACCATGCCATGCTCAAAGCGCTCAAGGTCCAGGGGTTCAAGGAGCGGGACGCGAGGGAGTGGGTCGCCACCGGGTGCGTGGAGCCCACCATACCGGGGAAGCACTTCGGGCACACCAACTGCATGATGTTCAACATGGTGGCCTCTCTGGAAATGGCCCTGCGCAGCGGGGTCCACCCGCTCATGGACGAGCAGGTGGGGCCCAGGACCGGCGACCCCACGCTCGGCGCCTTCACGTCGTTCGATGATTTCTTCAGCGCGTTCAGACAGCAGGTAACATTCCTGGCCCACCAGGCCATAGAGTACAACAACAGCCTGGGCCGCGCGCATCAGCAGATACGGCCCACGCCCATCCTGTCATCGCTCTTCGAGGGGCCGATGGAAAAAGCAAAGGACCTGACCGAGGGCGGCGCCCTGTACAACACCTCGGGCGTGGCCTGCATCGGCCTGACCGATATCGTCGACAGCCTGATGACGATAAAAAAACTTGTTTACGAGGAAAATAAGACGGCCTTTTCCACGCTCATCAATGCCCTGGACAACAACTTCGAGGGTTTCGAAAAGCTGCACGCCCTCATCCTGAACAAGGTGCCCAAGTTCGGCTCCGACGACCCCGGCGTGAACGCCCTTGCCCAGCGGGTCGTGGACATGGTGTACGACGCTTTTTACGGCAGGCTCAACTATCGCGGCGGCCATTACCTGATCGGGTTCTGGAGCATGTCGAACCACGTGGCGTTCGGCACGCTTTCCGGCGCGCTTCCGAGCGGCAGGCCCCGGTTCAAGCCCTTTACGCCCGGGCTGACGCCGGAAAACGCGAAGGGCGTGGACCTGCTTTCGAGCATACGCACCATCGCAGGGCTGAACCCCGAGAAGATGCCGAACAACATCGCCTTCAACGTGAAGATCGCGCCCGATTCCAGGGACACGCACGAGGAGACGATCGACCAGGTCGCGGCGTACACGAAATCGTACTTCGAGCTCGGCGGCATGCAGATCCAGTTCAACATGGTCACAACGGACATGCTGCGCGACGCCATGGAAAACCCGCACAATTACCGGAACCTCATGGTGAGGATTTCAGGGTACAACGCCTACTTCGTGGAGCTCAACAGGGACATGCAGCTCGAGATCATCGAAAGGCAGCAGATCAGGGTATGAAGGACGGCAGGACCGCGCTCATCGTCGACATCCGGCGCAATGCCCTCGATGACGGGCCCGGCATACGCACGCTCGTCTTCTTCAAGGGCTGCCCCCTGAGCTGCGCCTGGTGCCACAACCCTGAAACCAAGGTCGCGAAGCAGGAGCTGATGTTTGACGCCGGCCCGTGCATTTCCTGCGGCGACTGCGCGGACGCGTGCGGCGAGCTCGCCATCGACCTCGAAGCGGCCGGCCGCATCGACCGCGGCCTTTGCACCTCGTGCATGGACTGCGTGGACGCATGTCCCTCGGGGGCCCTGAAAACGGCCGGGACCGAGTACACCGTGGAGGATCTGGCGCAGCTGATCATGAAGGACGAGCCCTTCTTCAGGCACTCGGGCGGGGGCGTGACATTTTCCGGCGGCGAGCCCGCCATGGCCATGCATTTTCTCGGGGACCTGGCGGCCGAGCTGAAGGGCAGGGGCGTTCACCTCAACATGGAGACGAGCGGGATGTTCAGGCTGGAGCAGCTCGAGGAAAAGGTGCTGGGGCATCTGGACATGATTTTCTACGACATTAAATTTATTGACGCCGGCCTTCATGAAAAGTACACGGGCAAATCGAACGCGATCATCCTGGATAACTTTACCCGGCTCCTGGATCTGGCCGCGGTCCCCGTGACGGCAAGAGTGCCGCTCGTGCCCGGCATCACGGCCGTGCGCGAGAACCTGGAGGCCATCGCGGCATTTTTAAGACAAAATTCTGTTTCAAAAGTCGAGCTTCTCGAGTATAATCCCCTTTGGCATGACAAGGCCAAGGGACTGGGACAGGTAATCGAGCACGAGGTCGGGGGATTCATGAGCGCAGAAGACAGGGACCTTGCCTGGGAGTGCTTCAGAGGTTTTGACATCTTGTAGTGCGGGGCTTTAGCCCCGCTTGTAGTGCGGGGCTTTAGCCCCGCTTGTAGTGCGGGGGTTTTTGCCCCGCTGACAGGAGCCACCATGAAAATCCTTATCTTCATAGCAGCACTGTCCGCGGTCCAGCTCCTGGGCGCCTGCGGCTCGGCCCATACCGGGAAGCTTTCGGCCAAATTCACGCAGACCCTCTCGACCCTGCCCAGCGTGGGCCTCGACGTGGTGAGCAACGGCACCGAGCCGTGGCAGAAAAAGAGGACGCGCGAGCTCAAGGAGAAGGTCCGGGAATGCCTGCCGGGCGTTCTCGACGGCGTGTGCGGCTCAAAGGGCTGCAGGTACGCGTTTTCAGCGGATGAGCTGGACGCGTCGGGGCCGAAACACCTCTTGAAGGTGACCATCGAATACACGAGGAGCAATCGCTTCATGGACGGTTATGTCATTGACGTCACCTACGTGATGACCGACTCGCTCGGCAGCGAAGGCCTGGTTCAGTATCACTACATGAGGGAGCCTGAATCAGGCGCGTACTACGAGGAAGGCATGAACAAGGACGAGCTGCTTACCGTCGATGCCGGAGTGACGGCCCCGAAGTTCTGCGAGGACCTTGCCGGGGAGATCGAGGAGCTGAAGAAAACGAAGAAAAAAGAGTAGCTGCGCGCTTTCGGCGTGCCGGGAGAAATAACATGAAATTGAAAAACATCCTGCTGATCGCCGCCGTGATGCTGCCCCTTGCCGGGTTCCAGACGCCTGCCACCATGGAGACCATGTGGGAGCAGGGCAAAGCTTATGAGAAAGCCGGCAAGTGGGCCGACACCATCACCCAGATGAAGTACTTTCTGAAGGTCTACGGGAGCGTGCCCGCGGCCGCCGAATACTGGGTCGAGGCTACCTGGTCCATTGCTGCGGCATCAAAGAATCTCGGGAAAACCAAGGATTATTACAAGGCCCTGGAAGGGGTGGTGAAGATGTACGGCAAGGCAAAGCCCTATCTCCAGGCAGGGTCAACGGCCGGGGACCTTGCGGCCGAGGCGCTGTTCATCATAACGGAAAAGGACCTGCCCAAGCTGGAGGCCTACCAGGTGACCGTCGCGTCGAGCGAAATATCCCCGGTGAGCCTCAGCAGTCTGAACGCGAGCCGGAAGAAGCTTGCTTCGGGGTACGCCAAAGTGATCGCCATCGGGTCGTCTGAATGGACGGTGGCCGCGCAGTTCAGGATCGGCTACGTTCTGGAAATCCAGGCCGGCATTATCGGCAGCGCGCCCATACCGCCGAAAGTCATTTATTACGGCGAGGCCCAGATCGAGATCTACAAGCAGAAGATCGCCCAGCACACCGGACCGCTGCTCGAGCAGAGCAAAAAGGAATACGAGAAGGTCCTCGAATACGCAAAGACCCTGAAGGTTTCGAACCCGTGGGTCAGCCAGGCCAAGGCCAGGCTGGGCAAGAAAGCCGATGACCTTGTGCGGCCCGGTGAGGACGAGGGGAAGAAAAAGGGCGGCAATAAAAAAGGAAAAGGCAAGGGAAAGGGCAAGGGCAAGAAAGACAGGGACGTGTGAAAAACAGCAGTGCCGAATCAGCGCAGGCATGGTGATGTCAATTATTTTATGATACAATTTTGCTTCATGCCCCTACGGCATCAGGAGGCTGGTTGAGACGAGATGAATAACTGGAGGACATATGGCGGTGCGGCGGTGCTGTTTTCCGCTTTTCTCCTCCTTCCCCCATCCGTCATGGCGGACAAGGCCGGCAAAGGCAAGGCCGAGGAAGGCCCTGTATCCGTGGCGAAAAAACACTTTCTAAAGGGCGTTTCCTTTTTCAAGGCAGGCGATTACGAGGCGGCCCTCGTTGAATTTCTCGAATCGAACAGGCTGAACCCTCACTGGTCGCTCAAGTACAATATCGCCACCTGCTACATGCTCATTTTCGAATACGCAAAAAGCCTGAAAATATTCAGGGAGTACATGAAGGAAGGCGGGGAGGCTGTGCCTGCGGACCGGAAGAAAATCGTTCTCAAGAACATGGCTTCCCTGAAGACTAAAGTGGGAATGGTTATTGTCAACTGCAACGTGCAGGGGGCGTCGCTCATCGTGGACGACGTGGAAAAACATGATACAATTGCGCCGGAAGGCGTGGTCTTC
>JBDRLK010000411.1:0-2403 GCA_043813155.1 Pseudomonadota bacterium
TGTGGACGAGGAACGCTATTTCGCCGACGCATTCACGATAGGCTACGATGCCAGCGTTCTCAAGGACAGGAACATGACGAGGCGAAGGAGGCTGCTCATGACAAAAGGGATAGAAAGCTACATCCCGAGCCTCATCAAGGAGTTTTTCTTTTACAGGAAGGCCAGGGCGACCATCGGCGTCGACGGGAAATTCTTCAGCAAGAAGATCTACAATCTCATCGTGAAGAACACGCGGACCTATGCCGGCAGATTTGTTCTCAACGAGAGGATAAAGGGCAATGACGGAAAGCTGGATGTCTTTCTCTTTAATCAGGGCGTGCATTACTGGTCGGAGCTGGGAACGCAGATAACCAAGCAGGTCTCGGAAGTGACGGATCCCACGGGCATTTCAAAAAGCATCGTCGACACGGTGATAAAAAATTACGAGGATTACCAGGCCAGGGAAGTGGAGATCGCGCTTTCCGCGGAAGTGGACTCGCAGGTCGACGGCGAGCAGTACAGGACGGCCGACCATTTCACGGTCAGGTGCATCCGGCGGGCGCTGACCCTGCAGGTTCCTTACCCTTACTGAGCAGAATTAATTTTCCGGACGTGTGTTATAACCGGGAAGGGAGGTTGAAAATGTCATTTGGAAAACATCGCGCAATTCCCGCCATTGTCGTTTCAGTTTCAATGCTGCTCGGAGTTTCATGCCGCGACAAGGCTTCATCCGGGCGGCAGCCCGGAGAAACCGCTGCGGAGGGAAAAGGGGAGGCGGGAGCGGGCGAGGGGATAAAAGGCGGGCCCTTCTTATCCGCGGCCGGCGAGCTCGGCAAAGACGACAGACCGGGCGGAGCATCGGCAAAGGCGAAATCGGGACCGGAAGCTGCGCCGGAAGAAGGAGAAGAGGGATCGGGGGCACAGGCCGTGGCCCTGCCCATAGGCATGGCCTTTCCGCGGACAAAGCCGCTCAAGGCCGCGCCGGCCAATTACCGCCAGGGTCAGATGGCGTTTAAAAAGGATGACATGGAAACCGCGGCGCAATACCTGGACAAGGCGCTCGACCTTGATCCCTACTACGACTACGCCCTGCAGCTTCGCGCCCGCATCCACGCGCAGGAAGGGGAGACCGGGCAGGCGGCCAAGCTCATGGAGCGGCTCGTTGCCATGAACTACATCCGGTTCGCTCCCGTGGTGTCGAAATCCTCCTGGTTCAAGGCCGTTCGCAAGGAAGGCGAGGTGTGGGAGAAATTCGAGCAAACCATGGAAGCCTACCGCAAAGTCTGGGTGGATGCCCTGACCGGACCGGGCCAGTTCTATATCCAGTCGCATTACGCCAAGATAGAAGGGCAGACCGATATGGCCGGCGAGGAGATCGACCTTCGCTTCACGCGCGGCTCGGTGATCTTCTGGTCGAAGAATGCCAGGCGGTTCCTGACGCTGGGCGATTTCACGGACGTGGCGGGCTATCTCATGGATCGCGAGCGGAACAAGCTGACCCTGCTGCGCTGGCGGCCCCACGAGGAAAAGAAGCCGGGAATGATGGGACGCATTATCGTCAGCCGCATCGACCTGGCCGAGGCCGCGGTCGAGGCGGTCTCCATCGATCTTGCAAAGGAGGCCGAGGCGGTGCGCATGGCGATTGGCGGCAAAGGCGAGGTCTTTTTCGAGATCGTGGGGGTGGGGGAGGAAGAAGAGGCCGGCGAGCCGGCCGGGCCTGCGGAAGAATCGCCGACCGGTGAGGAGGAGAAAGCTGCATCGGGCGAGGAGGAAAAAGAAGCGGACGAGGAAGAGCCCGAAGAGGAAGATGATGATGATGATGAAGATGAAAAAAAGGAGCCCGGCGTTCCCGCTTCCAGTATCGACTGGGATGAGAAAAAGGTGATCGAGGGTGAAATGGATGCGGATCAGGAATGGACTCACGTGGTCACGCTGGGCGGCACCGGGGCGCCGCCGCCCAAGTCGGTTCCCGAGGCCACGCAGCAGCCGCCCAAGGCCAAGCGGGGCGGGGCCTGCGCGTGGATCGACGGGGAAAGCGCGTTCTGCTTCGAGCCCACCAAGAAGGGAGGGACCTGGCACGACCTCTACCTGCAGGCCGGCGAGTCGGGCCCCGTCAAGCTCACCGAGGAATGGATCCCGATCGTTCAATACTAGCGGCCATCACATGCGCTGAACCCTCAAACGCGGGTAGGGGCGACTTCAGTCGCCCGAAAAACATAGTACACGCACGGGTAGGGGCGACTTCAGTCGCCCGTGCAGCTGCGCGCTCTTGGCGCGCCTGTAGAACAACGGGAGGCTAAAGCCTCCCCTACCCGAAGGGGGATGCGGACGGGAGGCTAAAGCCTCCCCTACCCGAAGGGGGATGCGGACGGGAGGCTAAAGCCTCCCCTACCCGAAGGGGGATGCGGACGGGAGGCTAAAGCC
>JBDRLK010000412.1:0-3857 GCA_043813155.1 Pseudomonadota bacterium
TCGGCGTAGAACGACTACGCCTCCGTCGTGACGGGGACCCCGCGCCTTGCCAGCCGGGCGCCTCGGCGCCCAGAAAATGTCATTGCATGTAATGAGAACATTAGCCCACATTCTGTGAATCTATTGTTGAGTGCGCCCTAAAGCCCCGCACACCATTTGATTTTGATTTACGGCTTCTTCTCTTTCTTGTCGGCCTGGGCGGGGAGGCCGGAAAGGTCGATGACTACTTTCCCGACGTTATCCTCGTTGATCTTCGCTTTGTACTTTGTTTTCAATTCATTGACGAAATCATCGATGGTCGTCTTCTTCTGCTGCTGCCAGAGCCTCTGCCTGATGGAATATTCCACCTCGTCGATGGTCTTGTTCAGGGCGGGCCGCTGATTCACGACCCAGATCACGTGATATCCATTGCCGGTCTTGACCACGCCGGGATAAAGGCTTCCCGGGTCGTCCCTGCCGGTAATCCTTATGATGTAATAATTCTCGCCCTCGCCGATCGTCCTCGGAACGATCGTGCCCGGCGTCTGGAAGCTGAATGCCGCTCCGGCCACCTTCTCGGGGACGACCTCCCCCACGCTTTCCAGCGTGCCGTCGATGGTGAACCACCCAATGTCGCCGCCGCGTTTCTTTGACGCCTCATCGAGCGAGAGCTGCTTTACGAACTTCTTGAACGCCGCATCGTCCGGCTTGGCCGCCATGATCTGCTTCAGGGCCTCGTCAGCCTCTTCCTTGCCGTTCATGACGATGACCGAAGCCCTGACTTTCACCTTGACGCTGAAGGCCGCCTTTGCGATTTCGGGAAGCACGGTTTCATTGGAATACCATACCTTGCCGTCCACGGAGAAGTAGCGCAGGTCCCCGCCGCGCTTCTTCGTGAGATCGTCTTCCGATTTTTCCGTGGCTATCTGCCTGAAATTCCTCAGGTCGAAGCCCTTATCACCCGCCTTTTCCAGCAGGCTTTTGGCCGCTCCTTCATCCGAGAACTGGATGTGGCTGGCCCTCACGAGCGAAGGCTGGTTGTAGTCGCTGATGTGCTCGTCGTAATATTTTTTGACTTCTTCCTTGCTTATCTTGTCGAGAGACAGGTTATCCTCGATGAATTTCGTCTGCATGAGGTTGTAAAGGACCCTCTTGATGCCGCTGGAGACATTCGGGATGTCCCCGTAGCCCCTCTTCATGGCCTCGCCCTCCATGAGACGCTGATCGATGAGCGTATTGATCAGCTCCTTGAGATTCTCCCTTTCCTTGTACTTGGCCGGCTGGATGCTGGAGCGGATCTTGTCCTCCACCTCGCCCACCGTTATGTCCTCTCCATCGACCGTGGCCACGACTTTCGCCCTTCGCGCCTCATCCTCGGCGCTCGCTTCCTGCTTTTCGGCCCGGGCGTCCGGCGGGTTGCACCGAACGGACACGAGGCAGAAAAAAAGACAGGCAATCAATGCTGCTGTGTTTTTCATTGTTTCCATCCTCCCTGCGGAATATTCGTCTGCAGTTTAAGTTCAAGTCTGTTTCATTGTCAAGCCCGGGATTTTCAAATCCGTGGTTTTGGCAAAGGCGATGGCTTCCTCGTACCCGGCATCCACGTGCCTGACCACGCCCGAGCCCGGGTCCGAGGTCAGCACCCTCTGAAGCTTTTCAGCCGAAAGCCCGGTGCCGTCCGCCACGACGACCATGCCCGCGTGAATCGAGTTGCCTATCCCCACGCCCCCGCCATGGTGCACGGAGACCCACGTGGCGCCGCAGGCCGTGTTGATCAGCGCGTTTAGAATCGGCCAGTCCGCGATCGCGTCGCTGCCGTCCTTCATCCCCTCCGTCTCCCTGAAGGGGGACGCGACGGACCCGGAATCCAGATGGTCCCTGCCGATCACGATGGGCGCCTTGATTTCCCCGCTCGCGACGAGCTCGTTGAACTTGAGGCCCGCCTTTGCCCTGTCCCCGTAGCCGAGCCAGCAGATCCTGGCCGGAAGCCCCTGGAAGGCGACCCTTTCCCTTGCCACCTCGAGCCACCTGAGCAGCATTTTATCCTCCGGGAAAAGCTCCTTGAGCGCCTCGTCCGTCCTGTAGATGTCCTCGGGCTCGCCCGACAGGGCGACCCAGCGGAACGGCCCCTTGCCGTAGCAGAAAAGCGGCCGCATGTACTCCGGCACAAACCCGGGAATATCGCGGGCCCTTTTCGCGCCGCCTTTCTCGGCCTCGTCCCTGATGTTGTTGCCGTATTCAAATACCCTGGCGCCCCTGTCCATCATCTCGATCATGGCGTCCACCTCGACTGCCATGGACTTGCGCGCGCGCTCGATGTACTGGCACGGGTCGCTTTTTCGCAGCTCGGAGGCCTGCTCGAGCGAAAGCCCCCGGGGAACATAGCCGTCGAGCGGGTCGTGGGCCGAGGTCTGCTCGGTCACGAGATCCGGCACGATCCCGTCCTTGACGATGCGCGGATAGATGTCCGCGGCATTGGCGCACAGACCGACGCTGACGGCCTCCTTGTTCGCCCTGGCGTCCATGACGATTTTCAGCGCTTCCTCGTAGGAACCCGTCATCCTGTCCAGGTATTTCGTCCTGATCCTTTTTTCAATGCGGGCGGGATCGACTTCCACGCCCAGGAAAGCCGCGCCGTTGGCCGTGGCGGCCAGCGGCTGCGCCCCCCCCATGCCGCCGAGACCTGCCGACAGGATGAGCCTGCCTTTGAGGCTGCCGCCGAAGTGCTTCACTCCCGCGGCCGCGAAGGTCTCGAACGTCCCCTGCACGATCCCCTGCGTGCCTATGTAAATCCACGAGCCCGCCGTCATCTGGCCGAACATGGTGAGGCCCCGCTCCTCGAGCTTTCGGAAATTTTCCCACGTGGCCCAGCGCGGGACAATCTGAGCGTTCACGATCAGGATCCTCGGGGCCTCCTCGTGGGTCTTGAAAATGCCCACGGCCCTTCCCGACTGGACGAGAAGCGTCTCGTCGCTCTCCAGCGTTTTGAGCGCCGCCACGATCCTGTCGAAATCCTTCCACGACCGCGCGGCCTTTCCCGTGCCGCCGTAAACGATCAGCTGGTCGGGCTTCTCCGCCACCTCGGGATCGAGGTTGTTCATGATCATTCTCATGGCCGCCTCCTGCAGCCATCCCTTGCAGGTAATTTCCGTGCCCCTGGGGGCCCGCACGACTCTGGACATGGTTTACTCCCTGGGCCGGCCATAGGCCGGCCTTCGGCCGGTGGTACGTAGCGCGGCCCTTCAGGGCCGCCGCAGCGGGGCTAAAGCCCCGCACTACTAACAATTGTCGGCTTTCGGCTTTTATGTATAAATGTGAGGTGGGAATTTGTAAAGCGGTTTTATTGCATTGATTGAGGGGGCATATTATATAGGAAATAGTCTGTAGCTGCACGCCCTTGGCGTGCCTGCGATTTTAAAATGAAAATCATCCTTGCACAGCCCAACCCCGTAGTCGGCGACATCGAGGCGAACTGCGCAGCCATCCGGTCGCTGCTGCTCGAGGCCCGTGATAATAAGACAGGTCTCGTCGTCTTTCCCGAGCTTGCCGTCACCGGATACCCGCCCCGCGATCTTCTCGAGCGAAAGGGGTTTGCCGAGCGCTCGGCCGCGGCCGTCCGGGAGCTGGCCGGCGTGTGCACCGGCGAGCTGCGCGCATTGGTCGGGTTTGTCGAGCCCAACGACGGGCAGGAGGGCAAGCCCTACTTCAACGCGGCCGCACTGCTCGGCGGCGGCAGGATCATGTCGACCTACAGGAAAATGCTCCTTCCTTCCTACGACGTGTTCGACGAAACGCGGTGGTTCGAGCCGGGCGACGGCCCGACGGTGTTCGAAGCCGGCGGCCACAGCTTCGCCGTCACCATATGCGAGGACCTGTGG
>JBDRLK010000413.1:0-5903 GCA_043813155.1 Pseudomonadota bacterium
CGCATCGACGATCTCGATCACCCGGCCAGAAGAATCCTGGATGTTGTTTCGCTGCCGGGGTCCAAGCTGCTGAGGAAAGATTATTCGGACTATGGCATTTCTAAATCCGACAACCTGGTGAAAAAGGGCGGCAAGGGCGGAGGCCTGCTCAAGGAATGCCAGAAGGCCGCCCAGTTCCTTGGTGTGGGAGACTACGAAATATTTCTTTTGCCAGGCGAGGGTTACGACCCCGTCGTGGAGATGTTCGAGCAGCCGGCAATCCTGTTTCCCATCAGCCTGGCGGAATTCAGCGCCCTGGAACAGAAGGTCGTTACCTACATGGCCATGAGCCAGATCAGGCTGAGCAACTTCATTCCCATGAGAATGAGCCTGACTGATTTCGAGTCGTTTTTCGTGGCCCTCGTCAGGATTTTCAACCCTGTTTTCGGCAGTGAAGCCTCGTCCATGAAAAAGATGAAGGAGCTGCAGGCTCAGATGGAGGAGGAAATCACCGGCAGCCAGCGCAAGCAACTCGAGAAGCTCGTCAAGGAATACGCCGACTCTCCCTGGTTTGATATCGAGGAATGGCATCTGAAAATGAAATGCACGGCCTACAGGGTGGCTCTGCTCGGCTGCGGTGATATCGGCACGATCCTGGATGCCATGAAGAAGAGAGAGCCCGAGCTCAAGGGTGTTCCTCTTTCTTCACAGAAGGCGATGAGGAAAGCCTTCATGAAGAATGAAGTCGCCAGGGACATCGCGGCCTTCGGCCTGTCGGACACCTTCCTCGACCTCTGGTACAAATACCTCAAAGTCAAATAGTCATAGTCGCCTGTCGTCGAAAGCCTTCTGCTGCGGCACGGCCCATGTATGGCCTGTAGTGCGGCCCTTCAGGGCCGCTTCGGCGGGGCATAAAGCCCCTGCACTGCCCACCGCTCCAAATATACGAGCGGCGTGAGGGGCTCCTGAGAAAACGTTGTGTCATCCCGACGGCAGAATGACACTCATACTTGATTGTCATCCCGAGGTGAAGTTCCAGACAATGCCGAGGGATCTCTGAGATCGAGCGTTCAGAAGCCTTCCACGAGTGTCGGAGTGTTTTTATACGTGGTCGTGCCGTCGCCCAGCTGGCCGTTGGTGTTCTTGCCCCAGCAGTAGAGCTCTCCCGCGGTCTTCATGCCGCAGCTGTGCGTTGTGCCCAGGCCGAGCATGGCCCAGTCAGTGTCCGTGCCGGCCCTTGTGGGCCTGGGCCTGAGCACGGAGCTGCCGTCGCCCAGCTGGCCGTTGTTGTTCAGTCCCCAGCAGTAAAGCTCGCCGCCGGCCCTGATACCGCAGGTGTGATAGTATCCAGCGGAAATGAATTCCCAGTCGGCATCCGTTCCGATTCTTTCCGGCGAGCGTACGTCAATGAAATCGTTGTTGCCGAGCTGACCGTTGTTGTTCGCCCCCCAACAATAAAGCTCACCGCCGGTTTTAAGCGCGCAGGAATGACCGTATCCCAGTGAAACGGCCGTCCAGTCGGAATCCGCGACCACCCTGTTCGGCGTATTTCTCGTGGCCGTCGTGCCGTCGCCGAGCTGGCCCGTGTTGTTCCACCCCCAGCAGTAAAGTTCCCCCGAGGTGTTTGCCGCGCATGCGTGGCGCCAGCCGGCGGCCACGATGGTCCAGTCCGCTGCCGCGCCGATCCTGGTGGGCGTGCTTCTGTTTGCGTACGAGCCGATTCCAAGCTGGCCGTAGCCGTTGTACCCCCAGCAGTAAAGCTCGACGCTTCCTCTCAACCCGCAGGTGAAAAACGCGCCGGCGTTGATGGCGATCCAGTCCGAGTCGGAGCCGGCCTGGACGGGCGCGCTTTTTCCAACGAACGTGCCGTCTCCGAGCTGACCGTACGTGTTGTGCCCCCAGCAGTACGTCTCCCCACCGGCCTTCACGCCGCAGGAATGGTAATACCCGGCCGCGGCAACGGACCAGTCGGCATCTTCGCCGACCCTGTTGGGCACGAGACGGTCAGTGGTGGTGCCGTCGCCGAGCTGGCCGTAATCGTTGCCGCCCCAGCAGGTGAAGGCGCCTGCCCCGCAGGCCCCGCAGGTGTGCAGGTCGCCGCCCGCTATCTTGAGCGAGCAGTTCGAACGGTCGGGCGGGCACTGAGCGGATGAGCCGGTGCAGTGCTCTTCCGGGTCGCATTCCTCGGTCGACTCGCGGCACAGGTTGCTGTCCGGCAGGAATTCGTCGTCCGGGCAGGTCGCGGACGAGCCGGTGCAGTTCTCGGCCGCGTCACAGTCTCCGCCTGTTTCACGGCACACTACCGAAGCAGGCTGGAATTCATTATCAGGACACGTGACGGACGAGCCGGTGCAGTTCTCGGCCGCGTCGCACGGCCCTTCGGCCGGCCGGCAGGTCGTGGACGAGGGCTCGATTTCGTCGCCAGGGCAGGTGATCGCGGTCCCTGTGCAGGTTTCGGCCGCATCGCACGCGTCCACTGCCTCACGGCACACGGTTGTGATCGGCTCGAACGTGTCGTCCGGACAATCCGCGGATACGCCGGTGCAGTGCTCGGCCTTGTCGCATGCGTCCCCGGACGCCCGGCAGAGAACGGAGGACGGAAGAAAGGCGTTGCCGGGACAGGCCGCGGACGAGCCGGTGCAGCTCTCGGCCGTGTCGCACACGCCTTCGGAGGGCCGGCATGTGATCGTGCCGGGCAGGAACGTGTCGCCGGGACACGTTATGGAATCTCCCGTGCAATACTCCGCGACGTCGCAGCTTCCCGTCTCCGGGCGGCACTGCGCCGTGTCGGACAGGATTTCGTCATCCGGACAAACAGCTGATTCGCCGGTGCAGTATTCAACGGCGTCGCATGTATCGGCCGCGGCGCGGCAGATCGTGGAGGAGGGCTCCAGTGTGTCATCAGGGCAGGAAGCCGAAGATCCCGTGCAGGTCTCCGCGTTGTCGCATGCATCGGCCCCGGGGCGGCAGATCGCCGTATCGGGAAGGAGCGTGTCCGAAGGACAATAGGCCGAGGTTCCGGTGCAGTATTCCGGAGCGTCGCAGACAGCAGCGGCGCCGCGGCACTCCTCGGTGTCGGGGGCAAAGCTGTTTTCAGGGCAGAGGGCGGACGAGCCGGTGCAGCTTTCTTCGACGTCGCACATGCCTTCCGATTCGCGGCAAACGGTTGTGTCGGGCTCGAACGCGTCTTCCGGGCAGTCCGGGCTGACGCCATCGCAATATTCATCCGCGTCGCACACGCCCACAAAGGGCCTGCAGAGCGTTGTGTCGGGCATGACCGAGCTGCTGCAGGTGTGCGTGGCCGGGCTGTCGCAGGCATCCTGCGTGCAGTCATGCCCGTCATCGCAGTCATCATCTTCACGGCACGACCAGGTGCAGTCATTGTCGCAGCCGTCGCCATCGGTGTCATTTCCGTCGTCGCAATCTTCCCCTTCTTCGACCTCTTCATTTCCGCATTCCACGGATTCCATCTCTTCGTCAGGCGCGTCCGTCGGCCCTTCCGTGGAATCACCGCTGTCCTCGTCCTCCGCGTCCAGGGCATCCTGGAAAGGCAGAAGCTCCAGCTCAGCGCAACCGGTCATCGAGAGCAGGAGCAATCCGGGGATTAATGCAAGAGAGCGAGCCCTAAAACGTGACATGCAGTACAACCCCCTTTCCCCCAAAAAGAATGGACGGCCTGCCTGCTGCAGTGTTTTTTTCCTCCATTCCCTTTTTGGGCTTCTTTACCGCGTAAATAATAATCATGGCCAGGGTAAACACACCCGTTGCTGCGAAGAGAGCGGAGCTCGATACCATCAGGTTGTTTGATTCATTGAAAAGATCCTTTTTCTTCGTTTCGTAGTTCGCGTAGAGCTCCGCATTGGAAGTGCAGCTTATGGCCAGGCAGTCATCATCAAGATCTTCCATTTCGCTCGATTTTGTGTAGGAAAAGATCCCGGTGAGGCCGCCGGCCAAGGCCGAGGCAATGGTCAGGCCGAGCAGCGCCAGGATGGCGTTTTTTCCGGGCTTCTTTTTTCCGGGCGCCGGCGCGGACCGGGCAGGGCGGCTGTCGACGGGCAGGTATTCCGTGAGCTCCGCCGTGCCCTTGACCCTGAAGTCGCCGGCCTTGATGTCGATTTCCCTGTTCTCACCCGCCTTGACGGCAATGAGGCCCTTCCATTCGAATCCATCGACGGTTTCAATACGAACGGTATGCTCTCCCGGCTTGACGTACAGGCCGCGCTGCAACTGCGATTTGCCGCGCCAAACGTTGTCGACGAAGATATCCGCGCCGTTGACCGCAACGGTGACGTAAATAACCCCGATTTTTTTCGTGATCTCGTCGAGCAGCGTGGAAACCTGGCCGGCGATGCCCGGATCGATGTTCGCCCCTTCTCCAATCACGAACTGCTCCAGCTCTTCGGCGGCTTTGGCCCTTTCGCCCAGCTTTGCGTAGCAAAGCCCGAGGTTGTATCTCATCCTGTGATGCGGGTGCAGGTCGAAAGCGCTCTGGAAGCTTTCGAGCGCCCCGCTGTAGTCCCCTACGGAGTAGAGAGTCTTTCCCCTATCATAGAATTCTTTGGCCTGCATCTCATTGATGTCTGCTTCATTGCCCTGGCCGTGAAGAGGAGCCGGGAGGATGAGCCACAGAAAAACGAGCAGACTCCAGGAATACGCCGTGCTCATCGCTGCCTGTGGGATAGTCATTCACCAGTCAGTATACTAGACAACACCACGCTCTGCAAGGCGAACCCCAGCCGGGTGAACCGTGTAGTGCGGGGCTTTAGCCCCGGTGCAGGCGGCCCTAAGGGCTCGCGAAGAAATAAGTTCCCAGTTTGAGGTGATTTACCAACATTATAAGCCACAGCCTTTTCTGGGCGCCGAGGCGCCCGGCTGGCAAGGCGCGGGGTCCCCGTCACGACGGAGGCATAGTCGTTCTATGTCGACGAGTGACGGGGTGCAGCAACGCAGCCAGCCGGGATGGATCGGCGTCCAGAAATGGGAAGTTATTTTTTCGCGAGCCCTAAGGGCCGCACTACGAGCCAAGAGTGGAATCGAGCAGCCATTTGAGGTAGGGGTCGTGCCCGTCCGCTATGTCGAAAGCGACGATCTCGGGCACATCGTATGGATGCATGGACGCAATCTTCTGCTTCAGTTTTTCCAGCAGGCTCCTGCGTGTCTTGATGATCATCAGCGATTCGGCGTCATCGCACAGATCACCCTTCCACTTGTAGACGGAGCGTATGCGAGGGACGATGTTCACGCAGGCTGCCAGGGAAGACTCCACGAGAGCCCGGGCAACTTCCGCTGCCCTGTCTTCCGAGTCAATTGTGCTGAAAACAATGACGGCCCGGGTATCTTTTTGCATGATTACAGGTTCGAATTATCGCGAGTTTGCGGCTTCTAGCCGTAAGGATTGTCGGGAACATCGTCCTTCTTAGGAGGCTTCTTTTCCACCGGAGGTTTCTTTTCCACCGGAGGTTTTTTCTCCACCGGCGGCTTCTTTGTCACCGGCGGCTTCGTTGTCACCGGAGGCTTCGTTGTCACCGGCGGCTTCGTTGTCACCGGAGGTGCTTTCAGTGTCGCATCGGCGCCGGCGGCGTCAATGGCGTCAAGCGGTTTCTTGATGGTGAGGATAAATTTCTCGGTTGTTTCCTTCCACGCCGAGCTGCTGTCAACGACAACTTCGGCGGGCTCATGGCCCTTCAGCTTGAATGACAACTTGATTTCCCTTGTCATATCCTCCACGTCAATGGCTCTCGGCCCCTTTGCCGGCGCTTTGCCGTCAACGAGAATGAGTGCGCCTGTGGGAATGGAGTCAACCTCGATGACCGCGGGGAGCTTTTCGAGCGTAATCTCCACGGGCTTGGCTTCCTTTTCCATGGTAAACGCCATGGACGCGCTCTTGTATCCGAGGAGGGATGCCTTGAGCTTGACACCCTGGC
>JBDRLK010000414.1:0-8795 GCA_043813155.1 Pseudomonadota bacterium
AGATGTCGACCACCTCGGACAGCTCGCCCACCTGCCTGGTGAAGCGGCGGCCCAGCGGGGCTTCCCCCTGCTCGCTGAAGCCCGCCTCAATGAGCCACTCGCCCAGCTTCCTCACGTTCTGCCAGTTGCAGTCATCCTCCACGTCGCCGTCATCGAGCTTGCCGAACAGGACAACAACGTCCAGGCGGCCGTCGGCCCAGAGCCGGTCGTATTCAGGATAGCTCTCGGGGTTGTGGGGGAGCACATCGTCCACGGTCAGCGTCATGGTCGTCAGCTCGATCGCTTCGGCGCAGCCGGGGCGGCCGGGGTTCCAGAGGTACCAGTAAACAGACTGGCCCAGGTCGATGTGGGAGTCGTAGTCCGCGCACTTGTCGCCGGCGTCCTGGTAGACGGACATGGGCTTGAGCGGAACCTTGGCCTCGAAGACCTGGCCCACGGTCACGTTGTCCGCCCCCCTGTTCAGGACAACCGCGTTGACCTCGCGAAGGCGAAAGTGCGTGAGCTTTTCGCTATCCACGCCGCCGGCCTCTTCCCTGCCGAGCCAGGCGCCGTCCACGAGCCACTCCACGCGGTCCGCGGTCGTCGTGTCTTCGGCCAGGATCTCCAGGTAGAAATCATTGCGCGTGCGAAGGGTGGTCAATGCGAACTGGGCATGCTCGGCCGGCGCGTTGAAGATGCTCCACGACGAAGCCCGGATGTCCGCCTCGAGCGATACGTGGACCTCGACCCCGCGCAGGTTCACGTACCCGCTGTCAGCCTTGCCTTCCTCACCCTTGTCGAGGAACGGATTGGAGCCGGGGTCGGTCTCGAGCACCTGGTCCTCGACCCCGCATCGGGCGAAAAGCACCAGGGAAAGGACTAACGCTGTCATTCTTACCGTGTTTTTCATGGCTGTCTTGCCTCCTTCCGAGCCTTTCCGAGTTTTTCTTGCTGCCGCTGATTTTGTAATACCTTTTAACATATCCTCTTTCCTTCTGGTATCCGGTATTAGCAATGGTCATGCCAACCTACCTATGGCTCAAAAAGCGTACAAAACAGCGGGGAACAGCACAAGGCGGGGCTTGAAACAATGCAAAATCCTGCAACCGTGCAATATCCTGCATGCAAATCCCTTCAAGATCGTATGTAGTGCGGGGCTTTAGCCCCGCGGCGGCCACAAGGCGCGGTCCCCGCGAAACCAAGAAATAGAACCAATCGATATGGGTTTCGTGGGGTGCACTCCGGGCCGCACTACATTAGAAGAAGGTGAGCTCGGCCGTGATGACGGCGTTGGTTCCGGGGCTGTAGATCCCGGACGCGTGGTACTTGTAGGCCTTGTTCAGGAGGTTCTCCACAACGAGGCCCAGCCTGAATCGATCGACCACAACGATTCCCCCCCTGACATTCCACGTCCACCAGCCCGGTGTGCCGCCCTCGGGTATCCTGGCGTCCGACTCGTCCTCGGGCGAGAGCCTGTGCTGCCTGCCGGCGAGCCTGAAGTAGGTCTCGGCAAAGCCGCGCAGCTTTTTCTTTGCAGGTGACGTGTAGCGCAGGCCGACCTGGCCGAAAACCGGCGGAATGCGGGTGAGCGGGACATCCGGGCCCTCGTCCACGTATTCCTCGCCCCAGGTATAGGCCAGGTGGCCAAAGAGGGAAAAACCGCGGCCAAGGACAAGGGAAAGCTCGAGCTCTGCGCCGAAGAGAATGCCCTCCCTGCCGTTCACGTTGCGGGTGACCGGCTTGCCGCCTATCTCGGTCCGGCCGTCCCAGGTGGTGCCCACCCTCTTGATCAGGTCGTGAAGAAGGGAAACATAGCCCGCGCACCCCAACGTCAGCCGCCCTGCCCTCGCGCGGCCCATGAGCTCGAAGGTGTCCGACTTTTCCGGCTTCAGCTCGTCGTTTGGGACGTGAAAGAACTTGCCCGTGTCGCCCAGCATGGCCGATTCCTGGAGATTGGGGGAACGGAAGCCCTGGGAAAAGGAGAACACGATCGTGGCCGAATCCGCGTAAATGTACTGGGCGCCCGCGATCAGGACGTGCGCAAGGTTGTCGAAGCTCACGGCATCGAGATCCTCGTGCGCCCGGGCATTGGCGGCCATGCCGGCAAAGCGGTAGCCTGCCTTGAGCCGCAGGATGTGAAGGCTGCGCGCCCTGACAACGTCGCCGGAAAGCATGACGTAGGCTCCGCCCGTGTCATATGTCGAGCCGTCGGGATAGGCCTTGTCCACAGACTCCTGCCAGGGCGTATCCGGAGTGCCGGTCATCCGCTCGGCGCCGACCCAGTCGCGGTACCACATGCCGCCGTACTGCAGGCGGAGGCGGTCTTTCAGGATCTTTGTCACGAACTCGATGTCCGCGCCCATGGTGAGCGCCGTGACCTCGTCCCGCGTGGTGCTCACCTTGGTTCTCAGGTCGCCGGCCATCTTGTGCGAATCCATGCGCTCGAAAAAATGCTGGAAGGAAAAGGTCAGGTTCCCGCTCGTCTTAATCGAGGGAAAGCGCATGTGAAGGCGGCCGTAGAGAAGATGGTCGTCGTTGTCATAGATCGAGAGCGCATGGCTGTCGAAGAGCTTGTCCGTGCGGCCCGCGCCGCTGATCCTGGAAAACAGGTAACCCGCCTTAACGTACCAGTCCTCGGCAAAGCCGCCTGAAAAACGGTATGCAGCGCTTCCCAGCGCCGAGTAATTGTCGTACCCGCTGTAGATCTGCTCGCCCACGCCGTCGCCGGCCACCAGGTTTTCAAAGCCCTTGTACGTAAGCCCGGCCAGCATCCCGAACCCGCGGCCGCCCCCGTAAAAATGCGTGTGGCCCGTCTTGCCTTCGTTGGCCGTGCTGGTGCGCATGAGAAAATCGCCGCCGCCGTCAAAACCGGTCTCGGCCCGCAGGTCCGGCGGCTCGAGCGGGAAAACCTGGATCACCCCGCCCATGGCGTCCGACCCGTACAGGAAGGAGCCCGGCCCGCGCAGGACCTCGATCTGCCTGATCGAGAACGGGTCTATCAGGTTCAGGTACTGCAGCGGCCCGGTGCGGTACACCGAGTTGCTCAGGCGCACGCCGTCAACGAGCAGCAGGACCTGGGGGCCGATCATGCCGCGCACGACGGGCGAGCCTCCGCCGTAGCTCGTCTCCTGCACGAAAACGCCGGGCGTGTTCTGGAGCGCCTCGGGCACCGTCCTGGGGGAGTTTTCCTCGAGCTCTTTTTCGTCGATAACGGAAACAGAGCGGTCGGAAACAAGAAGATCCTCCTTGTCCCTCTTGCCCGTGACAACGGTTTTGTAGCCGGATTCGTCATCCGCAACGGTCTCGACACCTGCGGCGGTATCTGGAAGCGCAACCAGGCCAAGAAGCAGCGCAATAATCGGGGAAATTGTCTTTTGAAACGTCATGTTGCGTCAACCCTGGAATTTTCAATGTACATAGTTCAAGAATTTAATTATATCATAGTAATATTCAGTTTCGGCATCAGGTAAAGGCCTTTGATTTTTTTAATGTTTTTTTCAATTCAGCAGGTAATATGGATTGAGCTGTCCTATAATCAAGAATAAACAAAAAGAGGTTAATAATGGAAACAATCAGGCAATACAGCTTTCGCGTTTTCACGGCCGCTGCCGTGCTTTTCTGCTGCCAGGCCTGCGATAACGGCGATAACGGCGAAGAGGACGCGGCCGGGGAGGATGCGGTCGCTCAGGACAGCGATGCAGCAGACATGGCGCAGGATGATGCGGCCCAGGAACCTGAAGAAGAAATAGAGGAAGACGCGGACGAGGATGCGCAGGATGCTGCCGGAGAGGAACTTGCAGCCGGCTGGCAGGAGCCTGCCCCGTGGAAGAGCCCGATCGCGGACTACATCGACTGGGCCATTGAGGAAAAGGGGCTTTCCATCGACGCATTCGACCATGCGCTCAAGGAGCTTTCCGTGTTCGACGACAGGCTCTATTTCGGCTACGGCGACTGGACGGAAAACCTGGGGCCCGTGGACATCCGGTACTTCGACGACCCGGAAGGCGACTTCACCGTCGAGTTCACCATCGAGGAGGAATCCATAGATTACTACCGGATCTTTTCCGACACCTGTTACATTCCCGGCGTGGACGCAAAGGAGGACGGGCTGCTGGGCAATGTCTTTTACAAGCCCTCGGAGGGCGACTGGGTCAAGGTTCGGGACCTCGATTACGCCCTGCACGTGCTCGACGTGATGGAGTACGACGGCGCCCTGTACGCCTGCGGCGGCGGATGCATCGACATGGACCATTATTACGCGGGCCGGGACGAGTCGGTCATCTGGAAGTCGGAGGACGGCGGCGACACATGGGAAGTCGTCCTCGAGGAGATGACCGACACGGCCGATGACGTGGCGCGATGGGAGCGATTCGTAAAAACGAGCGGCAGGCTCTACTGCTTCGGCCAGGTGACCACGAGCACCGCTGAAGGAGCCTACTTTTCGAACGATCACCGCCAGTTTGTCAGCGGCGCCTGGCACGAGGCAGGCATCCTGCCGCAAGTGCTGGTCATGCACACGCACCAGTTCAACGCGGACAGGGGAATCGTCATCGGCCTCAGCTTTGATGCCGAGCCGACCTTCACGGCCTACTCTGTCCAGGACTTCGGGACCGTGGAGCTGGCGTTTCTTCGCGACGGCGGCGCAAGAACCCTGGACGTCTTCATGGAAAATGAAGGACAGGCCCTGTTTCTCACGCGCAGCGGCGCAGGGTACCCGGACGAGGAGGGGGCGCCCTTCACGTACAGCGTGGTCAGGACAACCGACCTGGACGCGTTTGAAGAGCTCCTGGCCTTCGAAAGCAGCGAGGTTATCATGAGCATCGCCTCATGGCGCGAGAGCCTCTACATGGGAACGCGGCAGGGGGATATCCTGAGGAGCGTATTCGTCTCGCCTTGAGCCCGCCGACCGGTCAAATTGCAATAGCCGCAACACTCAGGTATACTATGGACTATAGCCGATGGAACGCCTTCCCACATTCGCCCGCCCCATGCTGATTCTGTGGCTGCTTTTTCCCGGCTGCGCCCAATCCTGGAAAACGATCGGGGACGCAGACGATCAAGACGAGGGCATTGACGCCGTGGATTTTTCCGGCGACACGGGCGAAACAGCTGACGACGGGTGTCCGGCCGGAACCTGGCGCTGCGGCGGTGAGTGCGTGGACCTGTCGAGCGACCGGGACAACTGCGGGGCCTGCGGCCATGAATGCGATGCCGAGGAAGTCTGCTTTGACGGCGAATGCATCCTGGAGTGCCCGGCCGGCACCAGCCCCTGCGGCGGCACGTGCATTGACATCGAGAGCAACCCGGCCAACTGCGGGACCTGCGGCTACGTCTGCGCCCCGGGTGAAACATGCAGCGAGGGCAGGTGCAGCGTGCTCCTCTCGGGCGAGCTCGGCGGGCTGTACAGCTACGAGGGAAAGCAGGTGATCATCGACGCAACTATCTCGGTCCGGCCGTACAACGGCACGGACGACGTGACGGAGTGCGACGCGGGCGAGACAGGCTGCCTCGAGATCGTTGCCGCCAGGGTCATTGTCAACGAAGGCGCCGCCATTGACGCAAAGGGGAAAGGCTACGGAGGAGGAGGAGGCGGCGGCGGCGGGCCGGGCAACTCCGGCGGCCCCTGCAGCGACAGCCCCTGCAGCTCATGCCATCCCGGGGCCGGGGGCCGCGGGTCGGCCGGCGGCGACGGCGGCGAGGCGGGCGACCAGGTCGATGAGAAATCGATCAGCGGCAAGGGAGGCGAAGGCGGCGGGCCCTTCGGCGGCGGGTGGGGCGATGCCGTGACCCGGGACAACACGGACGGCCGCGAGGACGGCAAGTACGGCGGACCCGGCGGATACGACACAGCCGGGCGCAATGCGGACACCACGGTTGACGAATCCCTGCGCATGGGGTCGGGAGGCGGCGGCGGCTCGGGCGGCGCCTGCGCCCACGAGAGCAATTACAGCTCCGTGGGAGGGTCGGGAGGCGGGGGCGCGGGAAACCCGGGAGGCGGGTATGTCAAGATCGTTGCATCGGAGCTCATAAGGGTCGAGGGCGGGATAACGGCAAGGGGAACGGCGGTCAGCACGGGAAACGGCGAGGAAGGCGACGACGGCTATTACAACGGCCTGCTCTGCGACCTGAGCGGCTCGGGAGGCGACGGCGGGGATGCGGACGCCGCGGGATCGAGCCGGGGGGGCAACGGTGTTGAAGGATATTTTCGCGCCGGCTGGGAAGACTGCATCGAAAGGCAGTGCGAAAATTACGACTCAGGGCCCGTCAGGGGAGGCAACGGCGGCGACGGCGGGACCGGCGCGGGCGGCGGCGTGCTGCTCAAAGCCCCCTCCATCCTCATAACGGGCACGATCAACGCGCTCGGCGGCGAGGCGGCGGGGGACAACGGAGGCACGGTTAAAATATTTTTTCAGGGCACGGAACCTCCCACGGCCGGCATCTCGGCCGGAAGAATCTACACGGCGGAATACTGAACCATGAGCACGATCGGCAACATACTGTGGATCGTCCTGGGCGGCGGCATCTTCATCTGCATCGAGTATCTGATCGGCGGGCTTCTCCTGTGCCTGACCATCATCGGCATTCCCTTCGGCATCCAGTGCTGGAAGCTTGCCGGGCTGGCGCTCGCCCCCTTCGGAAAGCAGATCGGCCACAAGCCTTCGGCCGGCGGGTGCCTGGGCACGGCCATGAACCTCATCTGGCTGATCTTCCTGGGCGGGATCGTGATCGCGGCAACGCATGTTCTCTTCGCCCTGCTGTGCGCCGTCACGATTATCGGCATTCCCTTTGCAAGGCAGCACGTCAAGCTCGCGGCCCTGGCCCTCACGCCGTTCGGCCTGGAAATCAGGTAGATAAAGGCACGCGAGCCCTTAGGAGGCGTAAAGAAATAAAGTATACAAAACGAGGGCGCATCCGCCGAGGCAGATCGCGAGCGCGCCCGGAGCGACCGACCAAAGCGTACTCGATGTACGCTGCGGGAGGGAGTGAGGACGTAAGCCGCGAGGTGCCCGGCCGATGCGGCCGCAGTGTATAGGTTATTTCTTTACGGCGACTTAATCAAAACCCACTACATCGACTGGAACATTCGATCCCACGATCGTGCCGTCGCCGAGCTGGCCCGAGGTGTTGCAGCCCCAGCACTTGATGCCCCCCGCATAGGTGATGGCGCAGGTGTGCGTGCAGGTGTAGTGTCTGCCGCCCGCGCTTATGTCCACGGCGTCGAAAGACAGGCCCACGACCTGCACCAGCTCGCCGCTGTAGGACGTCGTGCCGTTGCCGATCTGGCCCTGGGAATTGCCCCCCCAGCACATTGCGCCGCCGATCGAGGTGATGCTGCAGGCATGGCAGTTGCCGGCTGAAATCGCCGTGAAATCAAAATCTATCGGCTGAACGTCAATGGGAACGAGCGTGAAATTGTCCCGGCCGCCGCATCCCCAGTAGGCCATGTCGCCCGTGTCGAGAAGGGCCCAGTTGACGGTGCAATTGCCGTTGCTCACAGCGGCCACGCCCGACGCCAGGCCCACCACCCCCACGGGCTCGGACCTGTGGGTTGCCGTGCCGTCGCCCAGCCTGCCGTTGCTGTTGTTACCCCAGCAAAGGAGCCCGCCCGACGCATTGATCGCGCATGACCTGTAGCCCCCGGCCGACACGGCCATGGCGTCCGCCGCCAACCCATTCACTTCCACGGGCTCCAGGCTGCCCGTGGTGGTGCCGTTTCCAAGCTGCCCGTATCCATTGCCTCCCCAGCACACGACGCTGCCCACGTCCGTGAGCGCGCAGGTGTGGTCCGTGCCCGCGGACACGGCCCGGACGCCCGGCATCAGCCCGACCACATCGACCGGGGTCATGGCGGTGTACGTTGTGCCGTCGCCAAGCTGGCCCGACGCATTCAGACCCCAACACTTGACCGCCGCGTCATCCATGACCGCGCAGGTGTGGGCGGCGCCGGAGGACACGGCCACGGCCCTCCCGCCCAGCCCTTCGACATCAACGGGAACGGCGCTGGGAAGCACGAACGCATTGCCCAGCTGGCCCGACTCACCGGCGCCCCAGCACTTGACGCCGCCGCTGCTCCTGATGGCGCAGGCGTGCTCGCCACCGACCGAAATTCCCGCCGGGACAACGGACCAGGCGCAGACAAAGGGTGTTGGGTCCGGGTTGCCTGCGCTGTCCGTGGCCCTTGCCTCGAACTCGTGGCTTCCGTAGGACAGGTCGGACAGCTCCACGGGCGACGTGCACCAGGCCCACTCGCCCCCGTCTATCCTGCACTCGTACGTGCACGGCTCATCGTCGCACCCGAGCTGGATGAATGCGCTGCTCGTCCCCGCGGGGTCGTCCGGGCACACGGCCGCGGTCTCGGGCGGGTCCAGGTCCCCGATCTCCTCTTCCTCATGCCCATCGTCGGACCCGGCTTCCTCGCCCGTATAATCAAGGGAAGTGTCGACGCCGGCTTCATCGTCCGGGACATCAGCCGCCTCCCCGTCGCCGTCAACGGCATTATCAGCCGACATTGCGTCGTCCGCCGCTGCATCGCCCGCGTCCTGCGCAGCGGCCGTGCCCGATGTGCGCAGGCTGCAGGAAAAAAAACAAACCGGGAAAACCATGAGCATGAAAAATCTCACTGACTTCATTATAGCACAATGGGGTCAGACCGTGAAACATGCATGGGTGCATGCACGTTTCCGGGGGGAGTATGGGGGCCGGGCCTTGAATCTTGAATTTCATCCATTATTTCTATGAAATTATTTCATAGCGCGAAGAATGAAAAGTTCGCTATGAAATAATTTCATAGAAAAACCCCGAAAAATTCAAGATTC
>JBDRLK010000415.1:0-5187 GCA_043813155.1 Pseudomonadota bacterium
TGCGGTGCAGCAGGAGCTTGCGCTCCCTCTTGGGATTGTGGCTGGAATACCCGGCATGATCGTATGGGGCGATGTGCGCCTGCAGCAGAAAAACCTCGCCGTCCCTGACGGCCGCGTAGGCGTCGGAAATGTCGGCGTTGCGCTGCCTCAGCGACTTGACTTCCGTCCCTGCGAGCACGAGCCCGGCCTCGATCTTTTCCTCGATGTGGTACAGGTAGGTCGCCTTCCTGTTGCGGCACACGGTTTTGACATCCGGGTCCTCTTCTTTTTTCCTGTCTTTCCTTGAGCCTAGACGAGAAATATTTCGTCGCGAGGCGCGCGAGGCGCCGCCATGGCAAGGAGCGGGGTCCCCGGCGCGACGAGATGTAGTTGAAACTACATCGAGGAGCAGATGGGGTGCAGCGACACAGCCATGGTGGATGGATCGCGTGCCGCAGCAGAAATATTTTTCGGATTGGCTCATATCCACGTGAAGCTGTTTAGCACCTTTTGGCGTGACGGTCAATTCTACGTGACGCGGCAGAGTGTGAACGCCTCGACCCGCGCGGCTCCCGCATCGAGCAGGGCCGTTGCGCAGGCATTGCACGTGGCGCCCGTGGTCCACACGTCGTCCACGAGAAGAATTGTCCTGCCCGCGGCGAGCACGGCTCCCCGGCGGCCGGCGGCAAAGGCTCCTTTCGTGCTGCTGAACCTGGCCGCGCGCGTGAGCCCTCCCTGCGAGCCCGTGTCCCGCGTCCGCCTGAGCACCGCCGCGCTCCACTTCCCGCCGGTCATGCCGGCAGCGGCCCGTGCGATGAGCGACGCCTGGTTGAAGCCCCGCGCCGCGAGCCTCCTGCGGTGCAGGGGCACGGGAACGATCAGGTCGAACCGGGGCAGCGAAACCCTCGAGACGGCCAGCCCGGCTAGCAGCCGCATGAACGCGGGCCTTCCCCCGTGCTTGCAGCGTATGATGGCCTCGGCCATGGCCCCGCCGTAGCCGAAGGGAGAGATGTGCGATGCTACGGCCCAGTCCTGCGGACATGCCGCCACATGCGGAATCTCATCGAGCGTGTCGGCGCACTGCCGGCAGAAAGTCTCGCGCTGCGGCCCCAGCGCCTCGTCGCAGGCCAGGCAGGAGCGCGGAAGCAGGATGTCCAGGAATCCCCGGAGAAAATCCTTCGCAGCGATCATTAAGGACTTATCGCAGAAATGCCGGCTTTTGTTTCCTGACGAATTCGAAATCCCGGGTATGGGCGACTTGCGAATTCGAAATCCCGGGTATGGGCGACTTTAGTCGCCCATTCCTTCTTATATTTACACGGGAGGCTGAAGCCTCCCCTACCCATCGCGTGAAAGGCGGGCGGGAGGCTGAAGCCCCCCCTACCCATCGCGTGAGAGGCGGGCGGGAGGCTAAAGCCCCCCCTACCCAGAGGAGAGGCATGTTAAAAGGTGGTCCTTACTTCGAAGCGGCCGCCGTAGATGCCCTTGAGCGCGTCGACGAGCACTTCCGCGACCTCGCCCACCACGGGCGGGTCGGCGCAGTGAAGATGCATGCTCGTAACCTCGTACTCGCTGAGGCCGCATGGAACAATGGCCTCGAAATCCTCGAGATCCATGAGAACGTTCAGCGCCAGCCCGTGATAGGCTATCCCTTTTGCAACGGCCACACCCACGGCCCCGATTTTTCTCGGCTCGCTGCTCCCGCCCTTCTTTGCCCTGGTGAAGATGCCGCGTATGCCTTTGACCCTGACAGGCTCCACGCCGAAGTGATCCAGCGCGCGGGCCATGGCTTCCTCGAGGTTGGCAATGTGGCCGGGCGGGAACAGGCGGCGTGCGTCGAGATTGAACACGGGGTAGCAGACGATCTGGCCGGGACCGTGAAACGTCACGTCCCCTCCCCTGTCCGTTTTTATCACGCGCATCCCAAGCTCCGCCAGCTTCTCGGGCGCGACCACGATGTTGCTCGTGTTTCCCTTCCTTCCCACGGTAATGGTGGGAGGGTGGGAGAGAACCATGAGCACTTCCCCGCCGATGCCCTCCTGCAGGTCGCGCACGGCTTCCTGCTGGTGCTCCAGGGCCTTTAAATAATCGACTTCTTCCACGATCATGCCGTCACACCAGCTCCCCCGCAAGATAGGAGCTCCTGACCATGGGCCCCGCCAGCACGGCCCGGAACCCCATGGCCTCGCCTTTCGCACCGAGCTCTTCCCATGCCTCGGGCGCCAGGTATTCGCTGACCGGTATGTTGCTCCGGCCCGGCTGCAGATACTGCCCGAGCGTAAGAAGGTCCACGCCGCAGCCGCGCAGGTCTTCCATGGCCTCATCCACCTCCTCCCCGCTCTCCCCCAGGCCCAGCATGAGCGATGATTTTGTCAGAAGATCGCTTCTGATTCTTTTCGCCTCCCTGAGCACGCGAAGGGATTTATCATAATCCGCCCTTCCGTCCCTGACAAGGGGCGTCAGTCTCCTGACGACCTCGATGTTGTGCGCGAGAATGAAAAGCGGGCGCTGCGCGATCTTCGAAAGGTGCGGCGGGAGAATGTCGGGGATGAGCGCCTCGATGCGCACTCCGGTGTCGCCTGACAAGGCGTCGATCACCCGCGCGATGTGCCCCGCGCCGCCGTCTTCGAGATCGTCCCGGGTCACCGACGTTACGACAACGTGCTTCAGATCGAGCCTGCGCACGGCCCGGGCGATCCTGTCCGGTTCCCCCGGGTCCGGCGCCGCCGGGCCAAGGGACGGGGAAGCGTGCCTTACCCCGCAGAACCTGCACGCCCTGGTGCAGACATCGCCGAGCACCATGAACGTGGCCGTGCCGGCCCCCCAGCACTCCGCCCTGTTGGGGCATTTCGCCTCCCGGCAGACCGTGCGCAGATCGCCGCCGTCCAGTATGGTGCTCACATGCGCAAACCGTTTTCCCGAGGGAATCCTGGTCCTTATCCAGGGAGGCAGTCGTCCGGACAATGTGCTCTCCACGCAGAGCCAGCGCCTGCTACCCGAAAATGACCGGCATTTCCGGAGGAATGAAGAAGAAAATGTCCCTGCTGTCCAGCACCGTGATGCGGTCGCCGAGAACGTTGATGATGGCCTTGAAGGTCTGGACCTCGCTCGTGGCCGGAACGAAATCATTCTGCAGCACGTAAATATCGAAGCACACGGCCGTTCCCGGAAGGACCCTCGTGAAGACATCCTCGTAAGGATCGTCATCCACGTTGGCCGTTTCCAGGCCGCCCACGCACACGATGGTCGGATCCTCGGGGGCCGGGATGCCGCCGTCCGTGTTCGGAACGATCCTGTCGATGAACCGCGTGGCATCGAAGCCGTCGGACGGGTCGTCCTGGGGGTCCGTGGAGATTTCGATGGGAACCTGGTTGGCGAGAATCGAGATGGCGGTCACGATCTGGTCGCCCAGCCCGCTTCCGTCGGCATAGATGTCGAAAACCAGGGAATTGTCGCCGATGTCCACGGTTCCCGTGTCCACGGCCAGGGTCGTGAGGTGCGCCCGCCCCCACCCCGAGTTGACGCCGATGACCTTGGCCTGAATGGCGTTGAGCTCGGCAAGCATGGCGTCATACGTGACCGGAGAGGTCGGAATGCCCGCATAGGGGTTATCACCGCCCGGCCCGTTGTGGAAGGGCGCGTCCGTGATGAGCAGGATGATGGGAAGCGCGTGCGGCCTGAAGCAGGGGTAGCCGACCTCGACGGCCATGCACTCCGAGGGCGGATCGATGTAAACGCCGTCCCCGAGCCCGGAGGCGACGGTGTACAGGGCCGTCACGTGGCTCTCGGCCCGGTCGTCGCCGAAATGAACGGCAAGGCTGCTCACGGCCGCCTGGGCGTCCGCCTCGGAAGCCGTCATTCTCTGGATCTGGTAGAAGGGTATGTCTCCCCTCACGTCGCTGCCGTAGGGCGTGATGGGGTAATCGTCGAAGGCGCCCACGCCGAACCACACGTCTATGATCTCCGTGCGGATGGCGGGAATAACCGTGGTCGAGAGCGTCTCCACCAGGTTATCGATCTCCCCGCCCATGGATGCCGTGGTGTCCATCAGGAAATAGACGTCCGCCTGCTGGATGTCCGTGGAGAAGACGAGGGTGTCCATGGGCGGCTCGGGCGCCGCCTCGTAGGGGACCTTGAACACGAAGTCGCCGTTGACGCGCGGGTTGTCCTCGGGATCCAGCGGGTCCGTTTCCGCGGCAACCTCGATGAGGTCCGTGATGCCGTCGTCGTCGCTGTCCTCGTCCCTGAAATCCGTCATGGTCACGGTCCATTCATAGCCGTCGGGAAGCCCGTCGTTGTCAGAGTCGGGGTCCCTGTAGTCGGGCCGGCCGTCGCCGTCCGTGTCCTCGGGGCTCGCGCACATCGTCTCGACGAGCCCCTCGAGCTGGTCCGTCAGGCCGTCGCCGTCGCTGTCATCGTCATACCTGTCGGGAATCGTGTCGCCGTCCGTGTCTCCGAGGCCCTCCCAGGTATCGCAGACCGAGTCATTATCGCTGTCCATGTCGTTGTAATCGGGCGTGGTGTCCCCGTCGTAATCCGAGGGCACGGCAGGCGTTCCCATGCCGAGCCCCAGGATCTCCTCGCTGTCGGAAATCTTGTCGCCGTCATTGTCCGTGTCGGAAAAATCCGGGTCAGCGTCCCCGTCCAGGTCGCCGGTGCCCTCGATGGAATCCATGATGCCGTTGCCGTCCGAGTCCTGGCTCTGGAAATTGGGTATCCCATCGCCGTTGCTGTCGCGGGGCATCAGGTCCAGCCTGTCGCAGGGGCGGCCGACCTCGACACTGTCCGGAATACCGTCGTTGTCCGAGTCCAGGTCCTTGTAGTCCGGCGTGCCGTCCAGGTCCGTGTCCTTCGAGATCTGCTTGCCCTCGTCCGTGTCGCTGATGCAGTCGCCGTCCTCGTCGTCCCAGTCCACGGGCCCGTCCCTCTCCGGCATGTCGGAATCATCGATCGTGTCCGTGTAGGCGTCGTTCTGGTCTTCGACCCTCGAAGCGCCGCAGCCTGCGGCCAGGCCGGCCGCGCCTAAAAATATGATTATGAGCAGGGTTCCTCGTTTCATCATAAAAAACTCCTTTTCACTTGCGTCAATTTATTATAAAACGAGTTTATAAAATATCAAGGGGAAATAAGGAATGGGTCGTATTTGCAATTCCGGTGAGAGTATGGGGGCCGGGCCTTGAATCTTGAATTTTTAGGGGGTTTTCTATG
>JBDRLK010000416.1:0-8368 GCA_043813155.1 Pseudomonadota bacterium
CATGCACCCCCCGCGCGAAGTGCCCGGCCATGACCACGCTGGACCGGTACAGGACCGACCTGCTGAAATTCTACGACGAGGGCGAAGACCAGTGGGACACCTGCGTCGACAAATTCAACCTGTGCGAGGAACAGGTCAAGCTTACGGATGAAGAGAAGGCCGGGCGCCTCGTGTGCAGGGCCGCCGGGGCCGTGAACCGCGGCTCCTACGATGAGGCGCTCAAGATGCTGAAAAAAGCCAGCGAGCTCTTTCCCGACATGGCCGAGGCCCATCACTTTGTCACGCATATCTATCTTTCGCAGGAAAAGGGGGAGAAGGCGGTCGAGTCCGCGAAAAAGGAAGTCAGCCTGGCCCCGCAGTGGAGCTGGGCGCAACTGGACCTGGCGACAGCCTATCAGATCGCCGATGATTATGAATCCGCGCTGGAGGCGGCGCAGGAAGCCGTGAGGCTCGACCCGCAAAGCGCCGTGGCGCACTTCTCCCTTGCCTCGATTCTCTTCGCGTTGAACTCAAAGGATGCGCTGGACGAGCTGAAAACGGCCGTGGAGCTTGCTCCCGACGAATCTTCCTATCTCATCGAGTACTTCAATGCCATGGTCGAGCTCAATGATCTCATCGATTACTTCAAGAAACCGGGGCAGGTCGCGGACGACAAGTACCCCAAGGAAGAGCAGTGGGCTGCCGACCGGCTTCTGGAGCTGTTTCCCGACGAGCCCTCCGTTCTCGTCAGGGTGGCCAAAAGCCGCGCGCGGCTGGGCGAATATGAAAAAGCGAACAAGCTGCTCAGGAAAGCGCTGGACATGAACCCTGAAAACCAGGATGCACTCGAGGGGCTGGTCCTGGTGTGCGCCATGAACCAGTCCTGCAGCTCGGTCGAAAGTTTCGCCGCCGGGCTCGAAAAGATGGAGCCGCAGAGAGCCGCGGAGCTTTTTGGCATTTTAGCGGGCGCCATCATGGATGAGGGAGACATGGACGGGGCCGAAAAGTACTACCGCAAGACAATCGAGCTGAATCCCGATCATGCCGGAGCCCATGCTTCTCTTTCCGCGATCCTGATCACCACGTGCAGGTTGACGGAAGGCCTCGATGAGGTGAAAAAAGCCCTGGAGCTCTCCCCGGACAACGCCTATATCAAGGGTATTGAAGCAACGGCGCTGATGAGCGCCGACAGGTATGAAGAGGCCATGGATTCAGCCGACTTCGTCGTGACCGGAAGCCCGAAGGATTCCTATGGCTACCTGCTCAAGTCGAATGTTCACTATCATCTCGGCGAGCTCGACCAGGCCATTGACCAGGCTGAAAAGGCCATTGAAATTATTCCCGATGAGCCTGGCTATCATCTTCTCCTTGCCGATTACCTGGTGGAGACGAATAAGCTCGATGAGGCTGAAAAGGAAGTGGCGTTCTACTGCGAGAAGAAGCCTGATGATGCGGCCTGTTTTTCGGCGATGGGCACGCTGCAGGTCAAAAACGGACTGGTCGAAGAGGGGATCGCGCTCCTGCGCCAGGCCGTGGAAAAAGACCCGAAAAACGCCAACCTGAAAATCTACCTTGCCAAGGCGCTGACAGAAAAGAAAAAGAGCTCGAAAAAGGCGCTGAAGGAAGCCGCGGATATTTTCATGGGGGGCGTCAAACAGTCGCCGGAGCTCGCAACAAAGCGATGGGTCCTGGAAGTGCAGAAAACCATCCCGGCTTTGAAAAAGCAGGATCTGGGCATCACGCCTTTTGACTCCTGCGAAAAATAACAGGCTCAGCCCCACGCCCTCATCCGTGGTGGTGCTGCACGCCCATAGCTGCACGCCCTCGGCGTGCCATTAAGGGCTTGCCAAGAGCAAGCAGCTACAATATATTTTATTCTCCAGGAGGCCGATCATCGCGGAAAAAACAGCCATAGTCGTGGAGGGCGGCGGAATGCGGGGGATTTTCTCGGCCGGCGTGCTGGACGAGTTTCTCACCTCGGGCTTCGACCCCTTCGATCTTTACATCGGTGTTTCCGCCGGGGCATGCAACCTGTCATCCCACGTGGCGGGCCAGATCCGCAGAAACTACCGTCTCTACACGGGGTTAATGCAACGGCCGGAGGTGTTCAGCTGGAAGCGGTTTTTTCTCGGCGGCCATTACTTTGACCTGGACTGGTTCTGGGACACGGCCTATCGCGAAGACCGCCTCGATGTGTGGGCTGCGGAAGAAAACACGAGGGGAAAAGGAAAGGAGTTCGTCGTCGAGTGCACCTCTGTCGACACGGGCAAGGATGTGTATTTCGAGCCTGTGGCGAAAAACTGGAGCACCATGATCAAGGCCTCGAGCGCGCTGCCTATCCTTTACAAAACACCGCTCTTCATCGAAGGAAAGCGCGTCGTGGACGGCGGGGTTGCCGTGTCGATTCCAGTCATGGAAGCTCACCGCCGCGGTGCCAAGCGTATTGTCGTGATTCGCTCGAACCCCGCCGACTACGTGAAGAAGGACGACCTGGACGGCTGGCTTGTAGCGGTTCTGCATCGAAACGATCCCGGTCTCGTGAAAGCAGTACGCAACAGAACCAATACGTACAATCAGGCTGTGCACTTTATAAAGAACCCTCCGGCAGGAACGAAAACATGGCACATCGCCCCCCCGCAGCAGCTCAAGACCGGCAGGACTTCCCTGGACTTGCGGGCCCTGGAGTCGGACTACAGGCTTGGCCGATCGATTGGCCGGCGGTTCATCGAGGACTGGACCTGACAGCAGCCATCGGCACCGTCACCTTCCACGCACCCTCTCGAAGCTTCTTCACCTCGACCTCGATGCCGAGAAAAATCTCCAGCAGATCGCACTGCGTCCGCGTGTGAGCCGTGATTGAGGATGTGACAAAGGATCCGCCCGGCCCCAGGGCCATGGGCAGCAGGAGCTGGTCGGCCAGGTGGTAGTCAACAGCCGTCTTTCTCGCGCTGAAGACCCGTGCTTCGAGAGCGGCTTCCAGAGCCACCCATTCCGCTCTTTTTCCCTTCTGGCCGAAGGACGTGAATAGAGCGGTCCGGCCGCCGCTTCTGTAGCGCACCATGATTGCGTTGCCCGGCCCGACTTTGCCGTCCAGAGGCTCGATCTTCACAGCCGCGGGATCCAGGCCCAGCTCTTTGGCCGCCACGTTCTGCTCGAGCTCCGCAATGTGCATGGGCAGGTTTGTGATGAGAATCTCGACTTCGGGCTCGCCCCAGTCAAGCTCGGCCGTCAGATCGAGAGGCGGCAACGGCTCAGCCTGCTTGCGGCGCGGCTCGATTTCCGCTCGAACAAGGCCCCCGCCTTTTGGGTAAAATCCATGGGTGACAAGCTCGCAGGACGCTGTCAATCCCATTATTTCCAGCGCAGGCAAATAGCACTCGCTGATATAATCCGCGGGCGGTGCCATGGGATTGTGCGTCCCGCCTCGAATTGTGACCGTGGACGGACCATCAGCGCTAAAGGCGAGCGCCGGCAGGATGGTCTGCAAAACGAGCGTGGTGGAGCCTGCCGTGCCGATGTCAAAGGCGTATGATCCGGCCCTGACTTTCCCCGGCCGGAATACGAGCTCTCTTGACCCCTTTTTCGCGCCTTGGAGCTCGCCCTTGCAGATTTGAGCCGTAGCCTGAGCAGCCGCAAGGTGCTGGTTGCCAAGACCCGGCCTTGGCCGCTGTGCACGTATGTTTACTATCGCGACCGGCCGGCCAAGCACGGCCGACAGTGTGAGTGAGCTTCGAAGAATCTGGCCGCCGCCTTCGCCCAAGCTACCGTCAACAACGATCATGACAGGTCGATTACTATCGCTCCTCGCATTTTCAGCTCGATGATGTCACGCGCAAGGTTTACCCAGCGGGCGCATTGGTTGAGCACAACACTATCGCTGGTTGCCACAACGTTCTGCGATTCAATGAGTTCGTTGTCCGGGTTTTTAGCGAGCCTGACCTCCCATGGCCAGCCATGACTCCCCGCGATATCTTCGAGCAGGGTCTTGAGCCTGCCGCTGTTGGAAACCGGGCTGTCCAGGAGCCACTCGACTTTTGATACACCTGTTTCCTCGATAAAGCCGCCGATCAATTCAACGGCCGGAACCGTCTCCTCCACCTTCTTGTATGTGCCGTGTATGCTGGCCAGATCGCGGCACACCCTGTCCCTTCCAATGAAAATCAATCCCTTGCCAATCGCGGCCTCGATCGTGATCAGGATGTTGTAGCCATCGATTGCAAGCGTCCGGTCATAAAGCTCGATCTGGGCGACGCTGCTCTTCTTTCTGGACTTGAGCTGCTGATCCGAGCAGGAATTGCGCGACACGGCCAGCCTCTGTCGCTGCGTCAGCTCGAACCTGTCGCCGACGAGCTTCAGCGCGCTCTTGTCCGCATACCCCTTTGTGAGAAGAAGTGAAAAGTCATCGACAGCCGAGCGCAGGTCCGCGATTCTCTCCTCTGCGAACAGCTTTGCATCATCCGGGTGTGCGCCCCGGTGCGTTCGTGTATCAGGCATGCCTTGAATCATTATTCGTCAAACGTAAAAATTCAAGCCGCCGGGTAATTAATTACGCGCCGACTATGAAAATATTTCATGAAAAATGGCTTGAAATTCAAGATTCAAGATCCGGCCCCCCTTGCTTTTTACGGCCCGACATGCCTTAATGTTGGTAAGGACTCCTGAATCGTGCTGCCAAAAAGCTGCCTCATACCGGCTGCCGTCCCGTTGCTGATCCTGCTGCATGGCTGCGGGGGATGCGGGGAAATCCGCCTGGCGGGTGACGCCTCGATGGACTTCTTTGTGCCCGAGGACGGGGTCGAGCTTCCGCCCGCGGCATGGGCGAAAACCTACGGCGACATCGGCGAGGACTGGGCGCTGTCCGTGCAGGAAACCTCGGACTCCGGGCTCATCGTGGCCGGGTGGACGGCCTTCTCGGTCCTGGGTGTTGATTTCTGGGTCCTCAAGCTGGACAGGTACGGAACCGTGATGTGGCAGAAGGCCTATGGCGGCGAGCTCAATGACTGGGCCATGGCGATCCGCGAGACCACGGACCGCGGTTTTATCGTGGCCGGCTGGACAACGTCCTACGGCATGGGAGCGGTCGACACCTGGGTGCTCAAGCTGGACAGGGATGGTGAGATCATCTGGCAGAAAGCCTATGGAAACTCGGGATGGAACAGCGCCTTTACCATCGAGCCGACCTCGGAGGGCGGATACGTGGTGGCGGGCGAGACCATGGATCCCGACGGCCTCTATTACAGCGTGTGGATCATGAAGCTGGACCGGGACGGAGGCATCGAGTGGCAGAAGGTTTACTCCGGCATGGAAAACGAGGCTGCGCTTTCCATCCAGCAGACCCCGGACAACGGGTACATCGTGGCGAAATGGTCGGCAGGCCACAGCACGGGCGACGAGGATTTCTGGCTTCTGAAGCTCGACGCGTGGGGAGTGCCGGAGTGGCAGAAAGCCTACGGCGGCCCGGAGTATGACTACTCCTATGCCGCTGCCCGGACATCGGAGGGCGGGTACGTGATCGTGGGCGGCACGGAGTCCTTCGGCATGGGATGGTCGGATTTCTGGATCCTCAAGCTGGACGAAGGCGGCGGCGTGCAGTGGCAGAGAACCTACGGCGGCGAAGGCGATGACGCGGCCTATGCCGTGGAGCAGACCGACGACGGCGGGTACGTTGTGTCAGGGTGGACCGACTCGTTCGGCGGGGGCTGGTCCGACTTCTGGGTGATCAAGCTCTTCCCGGACGGCAGGCCGGCCTGGCAGAAAACTTTCGGCGCGGCCGACTATGAGTGGGAAAACCGCGTTCACCAGACCTCCGACGGCGGCTACATCATCGCCGGGGGGACAAATTCGTACGGCGCGGGCAGCAGCGACGTGTGGGTGATCAAGATGCTGCCCGACGGCGAAATAGCCGAAACATGCCCATACGAAGTCGGCATGCAATCCATTGTCATGATGTCAGAGACTTCCGTTGAGGGGCGCTACGTGCCCGTCTCCCCGAGCGATTACTACACCGCCGTCACGGAAACCGACGCCGAGCCGGTCATTACCGCTGCCGAGGTCGAAACCCAGTGCAGCCTGTAGCTGCGGGCCCTTGGCCCGCCTGAAATCGATTTCATGGCACGCCAAGATTGTCCCGAGCAAAGGCGAGGGAGCCGCGCTCGCGTGCAGCTACATGCCAATTGCCCGCACGATATCCCGGATCGCGCTGACCGCGGGCGAGCCGCCGGGAAGATCGACAAGCGGCCTGCCGTCCCGGTCATAAGCTGAGATGGTCTCGTCTTCAGGTATTGTGCCGAATATTTCCAGGCCCCACGCAGCCGCGCTTTCCTTTGCCCGGCCATTGTCATTGCCCGGCTTCACGCGGTTGATCACGAGGCCCGCTCTCGCGGGCCTTATGGTTTCATCCCTGCTGATGACCTCGGCAATGGAGCCGGCCACGCGGATTCCTCTCTGCGCGGCGTCCGAAAGAATAACCAGGACATCCACGCCCCTCAGCACGCGCCTGTTGAGCTGCTCGGGCCCGGCCTCGCAGTCAACGATCGTCACGTCGAAACGCGTCGAGAGGCGCTCGATCCCGTACCTGAGAAGATCGTTCACGCTGCAGTAGCAGCCCGGCCCCTCGGGCCTGCCCATGACCAGCAGCCGGAACCCTTCTGCGTCGTGGAGCGCTTCCTCCATCACGGTGATAATGCTTTTTTCTTCCATCTTCGCTTTTTCCCCCGGCTCCTCGATGATGAGCCGGCGGATATCCGACACGGTCTTCTTCACTTCCACGCCCAGGGCATAGGGCAGGTTCACGGCCGAATCCGCGTCAATGGCAAGAATCTTCCGCCCGCCCCTGCCGGCCAGAAGCCCTGTCATGACGGAAGCAAGCATGGTCTTGCCGCTGCCGCCTTTTCCCGTGATGGCGATTTTCATTGCTTGCGATATTGCGCCGGGCCCCCGGCCGGCTCGTAGTGCGGGGCTTTATGCCCCGCCTCGGCGGCCCGTAAGGGCCGCACTACTTCTTTAGGACGGCCTGGAAAAAGTTGTCGAACTGCTCCTGGATGGCCTCCGATGCGGTTATCCTTTCATCGAAGAGATCCACCTCGAGAACGAGCGTGGGTATGCCCAGCTCCTCGAGCATCTTGTCCTTGACAAGCTTCATGATGGCCCAGTTGGCCTTGCAGGCCACGTGGCCGGCCAGGACCGCGGCATCCGCCTTGTAGCGCCTGCACAGGTCGATGGAGGAGTCGATGTAATTCTCCCAGGGACCGCCGCACTCCCGCGTCATGGGAAGCTGCATGACCTTTTCCGCAAGACCCCTCAGGATGCTTTTCGTGCTCCCGATATCCTTTACCGGGCCCATGACGAAATTGCTGTTCATGTTGGCCACGGAAACGGCGCCGTGCTCGTTCTCGAGCCACATGAAGACAAACAGGTCAAAGGCAGGCGCGCCGTAAATCCACACCAGCCTGATTTTCTCCTCTTCCGCGGGCAGCCATCCCTCCCCCCTGTCCACCCTGGCTCTTGTTATCTCGTATCTTCCCTTTAAATAATCCACGAGCTCGGGCCGGCCGGCCAGGCTCAGTACCGCCGGATACTCGGCAAGCGTGTCCAGGCTCATATAGGGGCAGGGCACGGCCTCGCGCAGCGCGCTGATCTTCTGATAAATCTCGTGGGCCTGGTTCGAGTACTCCATGGCCCGGCGAAGCCTGTCGTAATCCAGCTTCCGGCCCGTGGTCTGTTCCAGGAAAGTCACCAGCCTCTCGAGCTCGCCCGCAACGAACTGAATATCCTTCTCCCTGCGGAAGTAGGGCACGTCAATGCAGAAATAGGGAGAGTTGAAGGTCTCGGCAATCACGGGATAGGTCGCAAGGTTGGAGTCGCAGGGCTGGGACGGGTGAATAATCATGTCGGGCGCGGCAATGTCACCGGCCAGCATGGCTCCCAGCAGGACCTTGTTGTTCGAGCATATGTAATCAGGGATCTGCTCCTCGGCAATGTCGATGTAGCGCATGGCGTTGGGCGTGGGCGCCACGAGCCCGGTCACCACGTCGATGATCACGGGCACGATGTCCATGGCCCAGAACAGCTCGGTCATGACTCCGAAATTCACCCAGGCCAGCGGCTCGCCTTTTCGTTTTGCCTCGACCGCCTCCTCAAAATAATCTGACAGCATTTCCGCGACCTGCCCCAGCCCCGGCGCGTCCTCCCCCTCCATGCCCATGGTCGCGGCCTTGTACATGGCAAGGCTGTCCGATATCTGCTCCAGCGTGGACCGCGTGTCATGCGAGTCGTCCATGATTTCTTTCCGTTCAGGCGGGCCGAGGGCCCGCGGCTACAGGTTCAGGCGGCCCGAGGGCCCGCGGCTACAGGTTCAGGCGGGCCGAGGGCCCGCAGCTACAGGTTCAGG
>JBDRLK010000417.1:0-9865 GCA_043813155.1 Pseudomonadota bacterium
AGGTGGGTAGGGGAGGCTTTAGCCTCCCGTGAAAGCGTGTATGAACGGGCGGCTGAAGCCGCCCCTACCCGACGGGGGGAGAGAACGGGCGGCTGAAGCCGCCCCTACCCGACGGGGGGAGAGAACGGGAGCCTGAAGGCTCCCCTACCCCGGATGTCGATAGTGTAATGGCAATGCCCGAACCCATAAAAAAGCCGGCTTTTATGCCCTCATGCCGCGCAACACCGCGCGTCAGGGCGGTCAAGATCGTGCTCTGGTTCCTTGCCGGCCTGGCCGCCACCGCGATCGCGGCACGCTACGTTCGCGGGCTGGGCTATATAACCGACCTGTCCGACAGGACGCCGTGGGGCCTGAGGAAAGGCTTCAATGTTTTCGGCGGCGTTGCCCTTGCCGCCGGGGGGTTCGTGATAGCCGCAGCGGTCAACATCCTTCGCCTGAAAAAATACCGGCCCATTCTCAGGCCGGCCGTGCTCACGGCTTTCCTGGGATACGCCAGCGTTGTGGTGGCGCTCTTTATCGACATCGGCGCTTCCTGGAACATCTGGAGGCCCGCGCTGTACTGGCAGCCGGGCTCGATCCTCTTTGAAATTGCCTGGTGCGTGATGCTGTATTTCACGGTCCTCGCCTTTGAGCTCGCGCCCGTTGTTCTCGAAAGAACGCGCTTCGGGCTGCTGCTGGGAATTCTAAAATACCTCACCGTGCCGCTCGTGATCCTCGGCGTCATGCTCTCCACCTTGCACCAGTCTTCCCTGGGCGGCCTTTTCCTGATCATGCCCTTCCGGCTCCACCCGCTGTGGTATTCTCCGCACCTGCCCCTGCTCTTCTTTGTATCGTCCGTTGGGCTTGGCCTGGCCGTGGTCAGCCTGGGATCGCTGTTGACGAGCTGGCTCTATTGCCGCAGGCCGCAGCTCGAGCTGCTCGAGGGCCTGGCCCGGGCGCTGGCCATGGTCCTGGGGCTCTATGTCATCATCGTGCCGGCCGGCCTTGCGCTGCAGGGCAAGCTGCATTACCTCGCGCAGCCAACGTGGGAAACGTTTCTCTTCCTGGTCGAGCTGTCGATCAGCGCCGTGCTGCCCGCCGTGCTCCTGGCCGCTGCGGCCGTGCGGCGCAGCAGGGCGGGCATTGCCGTCAGCGCCATCATGGTCATCGCCGGTTTTGTGCTCAACAGGATCAACGTGTCGGGAATTGCCACGATCACGGCCACGGGAAGCGATTACTTTCCGTCGTTGGCTGAAATCGCGATCGCGCTGGGCATTGCGGCCGCTGCGGGCCTTGCCTACTTTTTCTTCGTGGAGCGCTTCCACGTTTACGCGCCCGAGCCGGAATGTGAAGGCGCAGGCCCCGAGCCCCTGAGGAAAGGCGGCCGCGCTCTCTACGCACTGGCCTTTTTCGCGGCCGCGGCCGCGTCCTTTCTCCTGCTGCCCGGCGAGCCCATGGGCAAAGCCGTGGAAAAAACAACGCCCATAAAACCCGTAAAAACAGTGGCCGCGTTCAAGGGCGCCGACGACGCCCGCGACGTCATGCTCATCAACGGCGACCGCAACGACTGGTTCGTCCCCTTCGATCACGCGGGCCACAAGGCTTACGCGGATTCCTGCGCTTCATGCCACCACATGAAAAAACCCTTTGCAGGCACCACGTCATGCGGCCGATGCCACACCGACATGCAACTGCAGACGAACATCTTCAATCACGACCTGCACGTGGAGGCACTGGGAGGCGAAGAAATGTGCACCGAGTGCCACGCCGACCCTGCCCTGCCGAAAACCGCGCAGAACACGCCCCCCTGCCTCTCCTGCCACGATGACCTGGTCAAGGAGGGCTCCATGATCGACGCTCCGCCCGGAAAGTGGCCGCACGCTGCTCCCGGCTACATGAACGCCATGCACGGCCTGTGCCTCGCATGCCATGACATGGAAAAGAAAGCCTGCGACACCTGCCACGTCAGCTCGGATCAGCCTTAGGGCTGGCTATTTGTGGTGATCGCACCCTTCGTGTCCGTGCTCGCCCTGATCACACGTGCTTTCCCCGCTCTCCAGGGCATTGGCAATAAACCTGTCGATCACATCGTCAACCTTGCCCGAAACGCCGATGATGGTTTGAATGCTGTTCTGCGAAAGCAGATCCTGCGCCCTGGGCCCCATGCCGCCGGCAATGACGCAGTTGACGCCCTTCTGCGCCAGGAACCCTGGAAGGAACCCTGGGGAATGTTCCGGGTTGCTTACCATAAGCCGATTTATGGCTTTCCCGTTTTCGATATCAACAATGGTGTAAGTCATACATCTGCCGAAATGGGCGCTCACGGAATCTTCATCCGTTGCAATGGCAATTCTCATTTTTTACCTCCCTGGTTTTGTTTTTCATCAAAGGTTTTCTCCAGATTGTTTACAATTTCGCTAAATGATTCAGCTACACCCCCTTCAGGATTCTCTGCAATGGCCGTGCGGCCCATGTCGGACTGCCTCACAACGTTGCCGTCGATCGGAATTTTTCCCAAAAACCGCAGGCTCGTTTCTTTGGCCAGCCTTCTTCGCCACAGCTTTGGCAGTCGGTTTGTTCGCCGTTCATATCAAGCTCCTGAAGGCTGACGGAAATTTCTTCGCGTTACATCATATGCAAAATACTCTCAATCCTGATCGTCGACCGGATTGTCTCACTTCATGCCCCCGTGGCGTGGTGCAGTCGGCCCCGAGGCCTCCTGCAGGGACGATTGATCGAGCTGATTGATGCCGTCCCTGACGCGTCCGCTCGCGCCGGTAAAGACCTTGATTCCAGCCGCCTTCAATGTTTCGTGCGCGTTCGGCCCAAGCTTGCCCGTAACAACGGCCTGGACGCCCATGTTCATGATAATACTTGCCGCAAGGGGTCCCGCCCCGTTCATTGCCCTGTGGCCGGGATTCCCCACAGCGTCGAATTCGAGGTTCTCCGGGTCCACGATGACAAAATACCTGCATCTTCCGAATCTCTCATCAATGGAATCATTGAGGCTCTTTCCATCCGAGCTGATTGCAATCTTCATTGTTGAACTCCTTTCCTTTCGGTATGACACGTCCGGACAAAGGCTCATTCAAAAATGCCGCGTCAACGTGCTGGATGCTCTCCGTTTACTTTTTCGTACAGCATTTCTTCGGGCTCTCGCAGGGATTCGTCATGCCGCAGCATGCGCCCCCGGGATCACCGGCATGGCCGCCTTTATCCTGTATTGTTATTCCCCCGGGCGCCGACAACACTCTTTCCATCCGCCTGCCGCCGCAAGAAGGACATTGCGCAGACCCGGCAGGCTCTTTCCCGCTCACCAGGAATTCCGAAATCCTGCCGCACGTGTTGCACTTGTATTCATATATCGGCATTTAAATAGTCCACAAGATTGTCCCAGAGCATTGTTATCTCTTTCGCGGGCCCGTTGCTCGAATATTCCAGAACGGGCAGGCAATGATTGACGGCATCCTGCACAGCCTCGCTGAAGGATATCTTCCCGATGACCGGTATCCCCTGTTTGCCGCAGGTCGCCTCAATCTCCCGGCTCATGCGCTCGTTCAAATCATGCTTGTTTATGCAGACCACGGATTTCACGTCGAAGTGATCCGCCGTCTTGACCGCTCTTTCCAGGTCATGAAGCCCCGATAGCGTCGGCTCCGTCACCACCAGGGCAACATCCACGCCCGATAGCGTCGATATAAAAGGACACCCTATTCCAGGAGGTCCATCGACAACGATATAATCGAAGTCTCCATTCCGGGCTATGTCGGCCGCTTCCCTTTTCAACAAAGAGACGAGCTTCCCGGAATTCGGGCGGCCGGCGCCGAGCCTGGCATGGACAAAGGGCCCGTATTTTGTCTCCGACACAAACCAGATGCCGTCGACTTTTTCCTCCATTGTGATGGCGCGCTCCGGACAGGTGTGGAAGCAGACGCCGCATCCTTCACAGCTCATGGGATCGATCTGTGAATCCACGATCGCGCCGAACCTGCAATAGGATTCGCACAGCCCGCAGGGCAAGCACGTGTCATTATGAATGACGGCGATTTGAGACCCGGAGAATTCCGATTGCCGCACAGTCTCCGGTCGCAGCAGAATGTGCAGGTTGGACGCGTCCACGTCGCAGTCGATAAGAACCTTTTTCCCGGCAAGGCATGCGAAGGACGCAGCGATGATCGTTTTTCCGGTGCCCCCTTTTCCGCTTATCACGGCTATCTGTTTCATTCTTCGACTCAACAATCTATCCGGACCAGGCGCTTATGCGCAGCCGGCATTTGGGGCTCCGTCTTTGAAATCCCGCGTTTGACCTTCTTGAACAGCCCCGCGAACCTTTCCTTCCATTCCCTGGCCGTGTCGATCAGCGGAATGCCTTCCGAATAGCCTCGCGCAATGGAAACGTCCCAGGGGATTTTCATGAGAACATCGATGCCCGCGCTTTCGCAGAACGCTTCGATCTTCGCGTCGTACCGATCGGATGCCTTGTTGATGACAACACCTGACGGAATATTGAGCTCTCGTAAGACCTCGTGGGAAATCTTGAGGTCATTGAGCCCGAAAGGCGTGGGTTCCGTGACGAGAAGGCAGAAACTGCTTCCCTTCACGGATTCAACAACAGGACAGCTCGTGCCCGGCGGGCAGTCAATGATATTGACTTTGTTCGGGTCGATAAGCTTTTTCGTCTCCTTGATCACCCTTGGTGAGAGCACCTCACCCATGGCCAGGGTTCCGCTCGTAAAGGCGATGCCCTTTGCCCGGCCCCACTGAACAGTGCCGATGACCTTTCCCGTTTCCCGGATCGCTTCCACGGGACAAAGAAGCGTGCAGCCGCCGCACCCATGGCAGAGATTGTCAAAAACAAGGACCCTGTCTTTCATGACAATGATGGCATTGTACCTGCAGATTCGGGCGCAATCGCCGCAATGAGTGCATGTTTTCTCGTTGATATCGGGAACGGGTATCTCAACGTTGTGACTGGCAACCATCTCCGGTTTCAGGAAGATGTGGGCGTTGGGCTCTTCAACGTCGCAGTCAAAAAATGCGATATCGGCTTCACCGGATACGGAAAGCGCAAGGCTCACGGCAACCGTTGTTTTGCCTGTCCCCCCCTTTCCGCTCGCTCCTGAAATTATCATTGAACCGCCTCTGCTCACTATTGCCGCGTGCAAAGCTCTTCCAACTTTTTCTTGATGGAATTCAGCTCGCTTTCCAGTTTCTTCAGTTGCTGCTGCCAATCTGTCGGCGCATCGGTCGGCTGCGGCTCAGAGGGGAGTTCCCAGCCCTGCGTAGGAGGAGAATCGATTTCTCCCCATGCCCTCCAGCCCCATCCACATCCTCCGCCCCTGCCCCTGCCGCCTCCCCGCGCGCGTCCCCTGCCTCCCCCCCACGGCGCAAGACCGCGGCCCGCGCCTCTTCCGGCCAAATTCCCGGAGAAATTTCGTCCCCTTGATGCGGGGTTGCATCTTCCAAACCCCCCGCCCGTCATTGGCCCCCCGCCCAATGGACCTGTTCTGTCAAATCCAGGCATGATTATGTCTCCTTTCAAATTTTTTTTTCTTCGGCAAAATGGCTTGTCCCTGTTTTCCTCCGCCCCCGCCGCCGCCGCCTTTGCCTTTTCCTCCGCCCTTTCCGCCGCCGCCGCCTTTCCCCCCTCCTCTGCCGCGTCCACCTCCGCCTGCGCATCCTCCCCTGCCTATACCTGTGCCGGGCCCTTTGCCCTCGGGTCCTGTTCCATCTCCTTGTGGCATTTTTTTTCTCCTGTTTCTTTTTGTCCCCAACCTTGTTCGCCTTCTGCAACCTCCTCCTGTCATCAGGTCCGGTTCCAGCTTGCCGGCGATCAGAAGGCCAAGGACTTCATCGATTTCTCCACATACCCATGAGACGACCTTGATGTTTGTTGCGACCAGCTGTCTCAGGGAAAACCGGTCGATGGCGCCGCAAACCAGGACGTCCACGCCCTGCTGCGCGAGAATATGAACCCTGCTGTTCGGACCCCAAGACCCCACATAAACTTCCTTCCTCGACTGGACGCTCTTTCCGCTAAGACTGAGGATCGTCAGTGTTTCGCAGCAATCAAATCTTGGTGAAACCCTGGCGCCGAAACTTGCTATTGCCGCGATCATTCTCGTGTCACCCGATCCATGTGACGGTAAAACGCAATTGTCATGCCACCAGAAAAATGCCTGTTTCCTGCGAATTCAATGAAACCACGGGTTGCAGCAACGCAACTGCGTTGCGCGACATGGTTGCGGACATGCAATCCCCCTGGAAGGGTTCAGGACGTGATGTTTTCGAACAGGCCGTACTTTTTCATTTTTCTCCAGAGCGTGGACTTGTTGATGCCCAGCTCCCTTGCGGTCTTTACCCTGCTGCCCCCGTTATGATGAAGGGCCTGCAAAATCGCCCTGGATTCGGCGTGGGCCAGGTAATCCCCGGCAGGTTCGCATTCCCTGCTCTCTTTCCCCTGTGCATCGACGATATCTTCGGGCAGGCATGCAACCGTGATTTTACCTCCGTGACAGAGGACGAATGCGTGCTCGATGATGTTTTCGAGCTCTCGAACGTTTCCCGGATAATCGTACCGCATGAGAATGTCGCCGGCGCCGGATGACAGGCCGGAAATGGCTTTACCGGTCTTCAGGTTGAAGACATTAATAAAGTGCTCGACCAGGAGCGGCAGGTCCTCCCTCCTGTTTTTCAGCGGGGGAAGAGTAATCCTCACGACGTTCAGGCGGTAATACAGATCCTCCCTGAACCTCCCTTCCCTGACCAGCTTTTTTAGATTCCTGTTGCTGGCCGAGATGATTCTCGCGTCCGTCTTGACCGGCTTTGTCGCCCCCAGGGGCTCGTATTCCCCTTCCTGCAGGACCCGGAGCAGCTTTACCTGTATCGCCGGAGGCACGTCGCCGATTTCATCGAGAAGCAGCGTGCCCCCTTCGGCCATGGCGTACCTTCCGGGCTTGTTCTTCTTGGCGTCCGTAAAAGCGCCTTTTCTGTACCCGAACAGCTCGGACTCGAGAAGCGTTTCCGGGATGGCCGCGCAGTTGACAGCCGTGAAGGGCCCGCGCTTTCTGCCTCCCAGGTTGTGGATCGCCCGGGCAATCAGCTCCTTGCCCGTGCCGCTGGGGCCCTCGATGAGCACGGCCGCGTCGCTGCACGCAATATCGGGAAGGGTATCGAGAATTTTCAATATCCCGGGATTCTTGCTTATAATGTCCTCGCGCGTGTATTGGCCCGTGATCTCTTTTCTCAGCCGCTCGATGACCGACAGGTCGCGAAACGTTTCCACACCGCCTACAACCCTGTTCTTTTCATCTTTTAAAACCGCGGTCGTAATGCCGACGGGGATGACCTTGCCCTCCGCGTTCATGATATTGACTTTGAGGTCGATATTCTCCTTGCCCGTGCTCATCGTCTTTTTCAGCGGGCAGGCTCCCTGGCACACATTCGCCCTCAGGACGTCAAAGCACTTCCTGCCGATGGCCCGCTGCCTGTCGATGCCGGCTATTCTTTCCGCGGCCGCGTTGAATGTCCTGATGTTCCAGTCCAGGTCGACCGTAAACACGCCGTCGGCAATGCTGTCGAGAATAATCTTTGTGTGCCTCGAATGCTCGAAGCTCTTTTTTTTTTGGTTTCTTCATGGGCAGCCGGGCTCATGCAAGGGCTTTGCCGACCGCTTCGAGAAACTTTTCCCTGTCAACGGGCTTGTCGAATACGGCCGCAGCCCTCTTGACCGCAAGGTAACGGTAGGACAGGGCGCTGACCACGATGATGGGCGTGTCCTTGAGCTCCTTTTCCCTCGACAGCTTGCGATAGAAGTCGGTCCCGGTCTGGTTGGGCATCATGAGGTCGAGGACCACGAGGTCGGGCTTCTCCCTGCGTGCCGCATCGAGCGCTTCTTTTCCGTTTTTCGCCGTGATGACCTCGTACCCGCTGTCCTCGAGCACCATGCTGTAGAAATCCAGCTGATCCTCTTCATCATCGACCACCATGATCTTTTTTTTATCCTTGGCCATTGCTTCTCATCTCCTTTCCCGCTTCACAATCCAGTGTAGCCGCACGCCCTCGGCGTGCCCGGGCGGGCCAAGGGCCCGCAGCACCGCGAGGTATTTGCGAGACAACATCAAGATGGAAGCAAAAAACATACCAGTGAATGAAACAACAAATTCATCCATGTGTTGTGATAGGATTCTAATTAGAAGCCGTCTATTTTGAGCTTTCTCCAGAGCGTGGTCCGGGAAATACCGAGCTCGTCGGCCGCGCGCTGGCGGTTGCCGTGGTGACGCGCGAGGGCGTTGCGAACAGCTTCGGCCTCGGCCGACTTCAGGGGATTGCCGCTGACCCTGGCCGCGGGCGCGGACTTTTCCACGAAAGAGACAATATGCGTGGGCAGGTCCTCGAGCTGGATGATTTCCCTGCTGCAGACGACAAAGGCATGCTCGATGGCATTCTCCAGCTCTCGCACGTTTCCGGGAAAGGGATAGGTCATGAGCGCGGCCATCACTCTTTCCGAGCACCGGGAAATCCGCCGTCCCTGGAGAGTATTGAAACGCTTGATAAAGAAATCAACGAGCACGGGAATGTCCTCGCGCCGCACCGTGAGCGGGGGAAGCCTGATGGACACCACGTTGAGCCTGAAATAAAGGTCCCGGCGGAAACGGTTTTCCCCGACCTCGTTCTCCAGGTCTTTATTGGTCGCCGCTATAATCCGCACGTCGGCTTTCACGGGCCCGGTGGCGCCGAGGGGCTCGTATTCCTTTTCCTCGAGCACCCTGAGGAGCTTGGCCTGGATGGGCATGGACAGGTCCCCGACTTCATCGAGAAACAGCGTGCCCTTCTCGGCTCGTGCGAACCTTCCCGGCTTGTCCGTCTTTGCGTCGGTATATGCCCCCCGCTTGTAGCCGAAAAGCTCTGATTCGAGCAGGGTATCGGGAAGGGCCGCGCAGTTGATGGCGATAAAGGGGCGCTTGCTCCTCGGTCCCAGGTTGTGAATGGCCCTGGCAACCAGCTCTTTTCCCGTGCCGCTGTCACCCTCTATCAGCGCCGTGCTCCGGCTGTTGGCAACGAGGGGAATCATCTCCAGCACGTTTTTCATGGCCGGGCTCTTGGTCACGATGTCTTCGAAAATATAGGACCCGTAGAGTCGCTTTCTCAGCTCCCGGACATCGGAGATGTCCCGAAACATTTCTACTCCCCCGATCACCTGCCCGGTGTCATTGACCATGGCCGCCGTGGAGATGGCAATGGGGATATTGCGGCCGTCCCTGGTGACAATGGATATGTCGCGATCCTCCATTCTTTCCCGTGTAACGATGCTGTGTTTGAGCGGGCAGAATTTCTCGCATATGTCGGCCTTGAAGATTTCAGAGCACTGCTTTCCAAGCACTTCCTCCTCGGTGTAGCCCGTAATATTCCCTGCCTCGTGGTTGAACGATGAGATCCGGCCCGCATCGTCAATCGTAAAAATTCCGTGTGAGATGGTATTGAATATGATTGGAAAGTATCTTTGATCGAGTTTTGCGCCCATGATCAGTATATAACACTGTCGTTCCAAAAACGCAACATGTATCAATGAAACAATGTTTCACATTGGAACATCGGCGGTTCATCTATGGCTGATTTTCCGTATTATTGCAGGGGTTTCGATACCGAAACAAGGGACAAAATGCCTTCCCTTCCCATTTTGCAGCACTGAAAACACGAGAATGTCGTTCCTGGCCCGGATATTGCTCTCCCAGGAAATTGGAAAAAGCGAAACTCCGGGAGCCGTGCCATGACAAGTCCATATGCCTATTACATCGAGCCCTTCGACACCAGGGACCGGCCGCGCCGGTTCCTGGAAGCGTTCGCCGCGATCCTGAAATATTCCAATTACGGGTTTGTGCTCGAC
>JBDRLK010000418.1:0-8900 GCA_043813155.1 Pseudomonadota bacterium
GAAAGAGCAGGGGCTCGATCCGTCCCTCTACCATGTCGAAGCGCTGATCACGACGACGCCCGCTTCGTTCGCACGTGGGAAGGAGATCGTCGACACCTACGTCGATCTCGGGTGCACTGCGCTGTTTTTGCGTCCCGTGGATCCCTTCGGTTTTGCGGACAAGACCAAGAAGCAAATCTCCGTCACGCCCCATGAGTACCTGGAGTTCTACCGCAAGGCGGTCGACTACATGCTCAAGCTCAACGCGGGCGGCGTGCAGATCCTCGAGCGATATGCCGCGATTTTCTTGACGAAAATAATAGGAGGCGGAGATCCGAACTTTCTGGACATCCGGAATCCCTGCGGCGCGGGAATCGGGCAGGTGGCCTACAACTACGACGGAAAGGTCTTCACCTGCGACGAAGGACGGATGCTCCATGAGATGGGCGACTCATCCTTCGAAATAGGTTCTGTACAAAGCAACAAACTTCACGATATAATCGGGCACGAAACCGTGAGAGCTCTGGCCATCGCTTCCAACCTTGATGCTCAGCCGGGCTGTGTCTCGTGCGCGTACCAACCATTTTGCGGCGTTTGCCCTGTCATCAGCTACAAGACCCAGGGCTCGATCTTCGGCCGCATGCTCGACAACTACCTGTGCGCCGTGTTCATGGGAATCCAGGACTACCTCTTCACACGTCTTGGCGAAGGCGACGAGAAGGTCCTCGAGACCTTCAAGGCGTGGACCACGGTGCGTGACCGCGATCATCACATTCACGTTTGCAGTGTACCCTCTTCGTAAGCAGGCATCGCTACGAAGCGGGGAAGAACAGACAAGGCGAAAGGAACGAAAATGCCGACAAACAAAGAGTTGCCGACCTTCGACCGTGCAGTGAAGGGAATGCTCCTGTCGCAGGAGCGCGAGATGTCCGACCAGGCGGCCAGGAACGCTGCGGGCGGCCCCGCATCGACCGGCAGCGGCACGATCGGGCAGCACTGCTCGCACGCGTCGCACGGCTCGCACGCGTCGCACGGCTCGCACGGCCAGTGGTAAAAGCAGCCGGTGTTGAGGATCATGCCTGCAGACGGGAAACAGAAACGAATGACAGACAACCGATATATTGAACGGGAAAAACAATGAAGAAAAATGGGATTTATATCTCGATTCCAGGGTTGGGTTTGCTGCTTGTCCTCGCGGGCTGCGGCTCGGAAAGAACGACCGGCGACTTCGACATGGACGGCGAGGACTGGGGCGACAGCGTGTCCGATTCGGGTGAAACGGATGTTGATGACGAGCCCGAAGGCCCTGCGGTGGAGGAGTGCAACGGCGTTGACGATGACGGGGACACGCTGATCGACGAGGACTTCGATCTCATGACGGACGTGGATCACTGCGGCGCCTGCGATTTCCCCTGTATCCTGCCCAACGCCGTTCCCGTATGCGAGGACGGCGTGTGCCTGATAGGAGAGTGCCTGGAAGGCACCTACGACATCAACGGCGATCCCTACGACGGGTGCGAGTACGGCTGCTCAAAGGAAGCGGACGCGGAGTCGCCCGATGACGGGACCTGCGAGGACGGGCTGGACAACGACTGTGACGGGAGAGTCGACGACGACGACCCGGATTGCAGCGACTGCGTGCCCGAATTCTGCAACAACGAGGATGACGACTGCGACACGCTCATCGACGAGGACTACGACCTTCGCTCGGACCCGGTCAACTGCGGGGAATGCGGCAACGTCTGCGCTGCAAGGCCCCACGCGGATCCCCTGTGCGTTCTCGGGGATTGCTACATCCAGTGCGAGGAGGGATACGTGGACGCGAACGGCGATCCCCTTGACGGGTGCGAGGAGATTTGCGTGCCTACCGCCGACCCGTCCGAATTCAGCTGCGACAGCGTGGACAATGACTGCGACGGCGAAATGGACGAGGACTACGTGCCCTTGCGCTGCGGCCGGGGTGCCTGCGAAACGGATTCGGTCTGCCTGGAAGGCGAGGAGCAGTGCGTCCCGCTCGAGCCCGAGAGCCCGCTGGACAGGCTGTGCGACGGGATCGACAATGACTGCGACGGCGGGGTGGATGAGGAGTTCGAGCCCGTCACGTGCCGGGGCGTGTGCGAGGATGACGCCAGGTGCGAGGGCGGGACCGAGATATGCGGGCCCGTTGACGAGGAGATCGACGTGACCTGCGACGGCCTGGACGGCGACTGCGACGGCGAGACGGACGACGACTACATGCCCTATACCTGCGGCACCGGCGTGTGCGAGAACGAGAGCACGTGCGAGGACGGCGAGGAGACCTGCAACCCGCTGCCTCCGAGCTCGACCGAGGACCTCACGTGCGACGACCTGGACGACGACTGCGACGGCTTCGTGACGAGGAGTATGAATCCTACGAATGCGGCGTGGGCCTCTGCTTGAACCTGAGCATCTGCATCAACGGCGAGGACTCCTGCACGCCCGTGGACCCGCCGGCCTCTTCCGACGAGGTGTGCGACGGGCTGGACGAGGACTGCAGCGGCGGCATTGACGAGGATTACCTTCCCTATGCCTGCGGGGTCGGGGCCTGCGTCAGGGAGTCCACCTGCATCCTGGGGGAGGATAGCTGCGACGCGGGCACGCCCAGCCCGTCCGACCGCACGTGCAACAACATCGACGATGACTGCGACGGGTTCAAGGACGAGGATTATATCCCCACCCGGTGCGGCACGGGCCTGTGCGAGGCCGACTCGGTGTGCACGGACGGGGAGGAGAGCTGCACTCCCCGTGACCCGCCCGTGGACGAGGACCAGGTCTGCGACAACCAGGACGAGGACTGTGACGGGTTCACGGACGAGGATTACAGGCCCTACACGTGCGGTGACGGCGTGTGTGAGAGAAATTCCACGTGCACGGGCGGGGCGGAATCGTGCACCCAGGGAAGCCCGACCGGGGACGACAGGGCCTGCAACGGCCTGGACGACAACTGCAACGGTTCCATAGACGAGAACTACGTGCCCTACCAGTGCGGCACTGGTCCCTGCCGCACTAATTCAGTGTGCATGGCCGGCGTTGAGACCTGCACGCCCGGGGAAGAGGAGCCGGAAGTGTGCGACGGCGTGGACAACGACTGCAACGGCGAGATAGACGACATTTTCGACTGCCGCACCGGCATGACGCGCCCATGCACAACCACGTGCGACACCACGGGGCTTCAGACCTGCAGCGCTTCCTGCACGTGGGGAGCCTGCGTGCCGCCGTCCGAGACCTGCAACGGGATCGACGACGATTGCGACGACGGGTGCGACGACGGGTACGCGTGCTGCAGGGGCGCCGTGGGCATCTGCACCACGGGCTGCAGCACCATCGGATCGAGGACCTGCTCGGCTTCGTGCGCGTGGGGAGGCTGCGTGCCGCCCAGCGAGCAGTGCAACGGGATCGACGATGACTGCGACACGGTCTGCGACAACACGTTCGGCTGCTGCCGCGGCGCCATCGGGACCTGCACCACGACCTGCGACACCACGGGCTCGCGAACGTGCTCGAGCGCCTGCAACTGGGGAACCTGCAACCCGCCGGGCGAGACGTGCAACGGCGCTGACGACGACTGCGACACGATCTGCGACGACGGGTACGCGTGCTGCCGCGGCGTGGTGGACAGCTGCACAACGTCGTGCGGCACCACGGGCCAGAGGGTCTGCTCGGCGGCCTGCTAGTGGGGAAGCTGCGTGCCGCCGGCCGAAACGTGCGACGGCATCGATAATGACTGCGACGGGAACTGCGACAATGGCTGGGCCTGCTGCAGGGGCTCGTCCGGCAGCTGCACCACCACGTGCGGCTCGACCGGCACGAGGACGTGCTCGTCCTCGTGCACGTGGAGCAGCTGCGCTGCGCCCAGCGAGACGTGCAACGGCGTGGATGACAACTGCGACACCATTGTCGACGAGGGATTCGACGACGGGTACGAGCCGAACCAGACCTGCGGCACGGCCACGAACGCCGGGACCGTGCATGACGCCACGAGCGGCGTGGTGACCATGTCGGGCAACATCAAGAACACCAGTGACGAGGACTGGTACAGGATACAGGCCACGGACGACAACGCCGAGCCCGTGGGGGACGAGTTCGATTTCGAGGTGTTCTGGGTGAGCAATCCCGGGGGGCTGGCCTTCGACGTGTACCGGGGCAATTGCAGCACGCTCATATGCACGGGCGTGATCGACTGCGCCAACTGGTTCACGGATTTCTATTCCGGCGGCAAGGGCGAAAACCCGTGCCAGAACCCGCCGGCTCCCGGGGTCAACACCTGCGATGACGACGACGCGTACTTCTATGTCAGGGTCTATCGCAGCGGCGGCAGCGGGTACTGCTCGAACTACACCATCAGGTTCCGCAACAACCCGGCCACGCCCGGCACGGGCTGCATTAAATAGCCGCCCGCCTTCCCGCCCGAGGCAAATCACGGCAAATCGCCCCTGATCTATTTAGTTGCATTTTCACGCAAAATGAGCTACGTAGTGTACAGCTTCACGGAGGGAGGCCATGAAAAAGAAGGGTAAAAAACGCGGCCGGGCAAATGGGACGGCAACGCTTCTTCCGAAGCTGAAGAAAAAGGCCGCGCTTTTTCTCCAGAGCGAGGAGGGAAAGCTGGCCAAGGGCAATGCGGCCGTGGCCGCCAGCTCGATGCTTCTTCTTGCATCGGCCCTTTCGGAAACACCGGCAGGCGCCGAGGTTTCGCCGCAGGAAGGCGGACCGACGCCCGACGTGACGCTGGCTGGAGGGGAGAGCGCGGACCCCACGCACTGCTCCCACGGCTCGCATGGCTCGCACGGTTCCCACGGCTCCCACGGTTCCCACGCCTCGCACGGCTCGCACGCCTCCCACGGGTCCCACGCCTCGCACGGCTCCCACGGACAATGGTAGTCGCCTGACGTCGAATTGCCGTCTTCTGCGGACACGTATCCCGGACAATGAGGCGGGGTCCCCGCGGAAGTAAGAAATCGATCAAGATGAAATGACTTCCGTGGGGTGCTTTTGGGCGTACGTCCTCGCCTCGGCCTGCGCGCCCTCGAAACGACGTCAATTCGACGTCAGGCTCCTTGTGCCCGCCACAATGCGGGTAGGGGAGGCTTCAGCCTCCCGCTTCACTCATGGCACGCCAAGCTTGTCCCGAGCGAAAGCGAGGGAGCCGCGCTTGCGTGCAGCACCACGTACCAGCTGAACTATGGACGGTTATGCATTGATTTTCAGCGGTCATAGTGCTTTTATTGTTTAACCATTGGTTGAATCATGGTTGATGCGTGTAAAAACGACGGGCCGCCCGGAAGCGGGATCGATTTCGGCCCGGCCTGTCTCGTTACAGGCATGAAGCACTGCGTCCCTTACTGCAGGGAGCTTCTGGCCGTGGAGAAAAGGAGAAAGGGATGAGTGACGGACAGTCGGCGCCCGGCAGTGACATGGAAGAAAGGCCGGTCAAGCTCGTCTATATCCTGCACGCGCCCAAAGGACGGGACGAGGAATCAACGCGCGAACTACTGCTTGGAGATGTGGCGCGGCGGCTCGTTGAGCGCGGGGCGCGAAGGCTGAGCATGGACATCCGGGACGCGGATTCACGCGTGAAGTCGCCGGCGCCGCGGATGCTTTTCGAGAAGCCCATCGGCGCCCTTGTCAACCTCTGGATCGAGGATGTGGAGGGCAGGGCGCCTTTCGAACAGGTCCTGCGGTCCGCGGGATTCACCTGCCACGGCTTTCACGTGGACGAGTCGGTATACACGGACTACGGCGACAACCGGCACGCCGGGCGCCGCGACTGGCCGGACGGCGGGCGGTCGCCGGGCATCATGGCCGTCACGCTGATGAAAAGGCCCCGCCGCCTGGCCAGGGACGAGTGGATACGCCGCTGGCACGGCACCATGTCGCCCGTGTCCGAAGAAATACAGCCGCGCGCCCGCTACGTGCGCAACCTTGTTATCAGGTCGCTGACGCAGGGAGCCCCGCCCTACGAGGGAATCGTGGAAGAGGCCTGGCCGTCGAAAAAGCACATCACGAGCCCCTGGCTTTTCTACGGAGCGGACAGCGCGGCCCGGCTCGCCGTGAACATGATGAGGGTCCTGCGCGCCGTGACATCCTTTCTCGACCTCATGCAGATCCACACCGCCATGATGAGCGAGTACTTTATAAAGACCGACTGAGACAATAATTGAAATTTGTACCGCATCGGTTCATAATGTCGGATGGATGATGCGTAAAGGTTTTTTCAGCCGGCCGGCGGCCGCTGCGTTTGTTTCCTGGTGCGTCCTCGTTCTCGCGGGAAAGGGCGCGCGGGCCTTCGAGATCGAGAGCCCCTACTCGTACGGCTGTCACGAGCACTGGGCGCAGGAGGCGCTCGACGAGGCCGGGTACGTGGGGGAGCCTCCGAAGCTTGCAGGCGACGACAGGTATCTTTTCGACGCCGTCGAGTTCGATGCGTCCTTCGTGGATGAGAATATCTGGGCCATGAGCCTGGTCCTGGGTGCCAGGTCGAATGACGTGGGGGAGTATGCCATTCTCGACATCCCCCATATCATCGAAATCCACAATGGCTCGGATTACCAGGCGGCTCACTGCCTGCGCACAGGCTCGCAGGATTACGAGGAGGGTGACGCCGATGCGGTCGAGAGCTGCCGCGATTTCATCAGGCGGCAGATCGGGCTTGCTTTCGACGCCGCGGGGCCGGACGGCAGTCCCGACCCGTCGATCCGCGAAGAGGTTGAGGTCAACCTTGCCCACACCGGAGGCCGGGATGTCGACCTGTCATCATTTTATTTTCACGTGGGCGCGGCCATGCACACGCTTCAGGACAGCTTCTCCAACTGCTATCGAAGCGCCGACCGCACGGGCATCGTCGAGGCCGCGAACTGGATAGACTGGGCAACGGAAAACCTGGACGTGGAGCGCGACGGCCCTGGCCATGACAATGCGGCGGACGACTGCCGATGCGACAGGGACTGGGGGCAGCCCACCTTTGATGCCGTGAGCCTCGTTACGAAAAGACTGCTCGAGATTGTTTCCATGGACGCGAGCCGCACGGACCGCGAAGCCGCGCTGGAGGAGCTCCTTGACGCCTGGGTCTACCACGTGCCGGGCTGTACGGCCTCCAATAAGTACTGCGCCAGCCCGGACCCCGGCGACATTGCGGACAGCTCATGCGGTTTTTGCGAGTGCTCGACGCATCCCTGCAGCGAGGGAAACCCGGTTTCCCGCGGTTTCATTGTCATTGTGCTGGCCGCAATCGGGATGGGCATGATGAGGAGGAGATCATGAGGTTGAGGGCGCATGCAGCCGGGCTGCTCGTCACGGTCCTTTTTCTCGCCGCGCCTGCGGCTGCCGCGAAAGGAGAAAAGGAGCCGGCCGGCGGCGCGGAAAAACCCGGCAGCCGGCTGGGGCGCTACACGGCCGTTACCACGGAGCCGCCGAACGGGATGTTCGGCGCGCTGCGCCTGGGCTTCGGCCTGTACATGCCGTCGCTTCAATTGCAGGCGCAGGCCGGGTGGGCGTTCGGGAAGGGCGTGTCCCTGGGCGCGGTCATCGAGTTCAATCCCTATATCAACTACTCCAAGAATGATGTGAGCGCGGGCGCATATGACTTCGGGATTTTCCTCGGCTATTGCTGGCGGCTCACGGACAGGATAGGCCTGAATTTCGAGCTTCTCGGGGGCGGCACGGTGCTGCTCTTCAACACCTATGGATACAGGAAGGGGGACATGGGGTTCTGGATAGGCGTAAAGCTCATGGGTCTTCACCTGGCGGTACACAAGCACCTCGACGTGACGGTTGACCTGGTGGACCTTGCATGCCCGGTCTTTCACATAACCACGATGCCCTTTCTCTATCCCCAGTGGAGAATGAGCGTGGGCATTGCTTTCAGGTAAATGCTTCATGGTTCAGCGAAGAGACATGCAGGCATTGGTCCCGGCCGCGGTTTTCGCGGCGTTGATGCTGGCGCCTCTCGAGGCTCGGGCCTCCGGGGCCGGGGAGGACGGCAACTGCAGGATCAAGGTTTCGTGGGCAGAAGACCTGACCGTGACCGCGCTGCTTCTTGCTGAGTACGGGCTTCTTTACGGATTCCAGGATGGGATCGTGGGCACGCGGTGCGGGTGGTGCCGCGGCCCCGACGCCCTGGACAGGGGTGTGCGCTCGGGCCTGCTTGCCCCGGACACGGGAGCCGCTTCACTGGCTTCCTCCCTTGTGCTCGGCGGCATCGGCCTGCTTGCCCTTGTATCGGAAATCGTTGTCGTAAAAAGGGGCGGCGAGTCCTGGACCGTGTTTTTTCAGGACCTGACGCTGATGGTCGAGGCCCTGGTTTATACGGGTCTCGTGACGCAGGTGTTCAAGATGGGGCTGAGGCGGCCGCGGCCCGCCATGCACTACGAGCAGGACGAAGAAAAAAGGGAAGGCCACGGGTCCGAGGAGCTGATGGGCTTTTTCTCCGGCCACGCCTCGTTCGCTTCGAGCCTTGTTGCCTCGACGGCCACGCTCATGTTCCTGCGCAACAGGCGCATCGCGCCGTGGATCGCGGGCGCGGGCGCCGCACTTGCGCTTGCCGTGGGCCTGCTTCGCATTTCCGCGGACAAGCACTACCTGAGCGACGTGCTCGCCGGGTTGATAGCAGGCACGGCAGCAGGCGCCGCGGTCCCTTTGCTGCATTCACTGCCCTGCGGAAAGAAGCGAAAGGGAACGGGCGGCTCGGCCTGTTCGCTTGCGATCACGCCGGGCCCGGGCATTGTTTCGATTGCCGGACGTTTCTAGCTGTTCCTTGAAGACAAGCGCGGCATTGGCATGGATTTTTCTTTATCCTTTTATTCTTTTCAGCGCCGTTATTATTACACGTACTGCGGCGGGATCCAGTTGAAGCTGAGATTCTGGTCGGTGCCGGCGGTTATGCGCCGGCTCCCGGCGTGCTT
>JBDRLK010000419.1:0-7141 GCA_043813155.1 Pseudomonadota bacterium
ACGCGAGCGAGCCGAGCGGAGCCCTTGTGCAGCGAGAGCGAGGCGAGTGAGCGGCCCGGCGGCCGTCACCGCAGGGAGTCGTACGTGCACCTGTGGGGCCCTGAAAATTATGTGTATAATATTCAGGGCTTTAGCCTCCCGTTCAAACATCCCGGTTTCTTCCCCGGTCAGCGAACGATATCTCAAGTGTTATGCATTTGATGAAAAAATGCATATCAAACCGCAGCGGAGGTTGCGAATCATTTACGATCGCTCCACGAGCACAAAGGCCCTGTCAGGTGAAACAGCGGAAAGCAGCTTGCTGAACTGCTCGATGGTGGGGACCGCCCTGCCCTGTTCGTACCTGGCGTAGCTGTTATGCGATTTTGCGCCCAGCTTCCTTGCGACTTCCACGAGCGTCATGCCGCTCCTTTTCCTCTGTTGACGAAGCAGAAACGCGCTCAAAGCAGCCTGGTCGGCAGAATCGACCTCGAAGTAATTGCCTTCCCCTGGAAAGACTTCGACCCTGAACCCTTTCTTGTTCACGAGACATTCGACGGCATCGGCAATCATGGCGAACGCCTCCTTTTTCGTGTGCCCCTGGGTAACCACGTCCAGGATCGGCACCTCGATAGCCCATAAGCCGCTGCTTTTAAAAACCCTTCCCGCAAAACGCATCAGTTGTCTCCTCTGGCATTTTTCAGAATGGCATGAGCCGTGTATTCGTTGATTTCCCTGTGGCGCGGCACTGCAATAACACGATCTCCATTCGTCCAAACATCGTGTTTTCGGCCATGGCGCGCAAACCTCCAGCCCATCGCCCGAAGCTTCTTCTCCAATTCATGTCGTTTCAAAATATTATTACACCGTTATGTATAATTTGTCAACTCAGCATTTTGATTGTTTTGCAAGTCCAATGCCGGATCAATGCCCTGTAATATTCAATAGTTAGAGGTATGAATAGTGACGAATGGCTACAAGCTGCCATGTGGAAAGCAGCTTTTTCCCAATGAGGCCGGGCGGACGAAATGATTGGTTATCGTTGCAGGCTATTGGACGCTCATCGTGAGGATGACGCGTTTGAACATTCTCTTTTCCTTGTACCACAGGACCGAGTTGAGCATGTACGCGAGGTATTCGCAGGGCAGGCTGTTTTCCGTTCCCACGTAAATCGTGTCTGCCTTCTGGTGGTCCACCTTGATCTTGACAACGGCGGCATACAGGGCTTCGTAATTGTAATCGTACCCCGTGCCCGTCGAGACCCTGGGGATGTGTTTTGTCTTGAACCCCGGAATGTGGGCCGAAAGATAAAACCCTTTGCTGGTCATGAACACGGAAAGATTAAGGCTCTTGCTCGAGTAAATGGATTTACCCGTGCCGGCGGTCGCGACCACGGGCTCGGCTTCCCAGTCAATGCCGTTAAGAACGCTCTTGAGGTTCTCGGCATCGCCCAGGTCGCCGGACGCACCGAGCATCTCCACGGTCTTGAGCACGCCAAGCTGGTCCTGGGTTCCCTTGAGATTCTCGTCCCCTTCCAGCTCCTCCTGCTCCGTGGACCCAGCTTCTTCGGACGTCGCCCCTGCCGCCATCGCCTCCCGGGCGGCTTCCTCTTCGGCCGCTTCCCCCTTCCCCAGCTCAATGGATGAGGCGCCGCCTTGTTTCGGGGCTGTAATATCGACGTGGCCGCCTTTCAGCAGGCTCTCGCCGGACTTCACGATGGTGACCCTGTACAGGTTGTACTCGGCCTGCCCTGCCGTGTAGAGAACCGCGGCCAGCGTCCTGAAGGGGATGCGATAATCCACATCGGTCTCGAGCCTGACGTCCTCCTCTGCCTTCTCGAGGACGGTTACCTTCTGAACGTCGAGGTGTTTTCTCGCCGCGTTGAGCACGTCGAGAAGGTCGCCCGCGAGAAATCCTTCCGCGCCGTCGCGCAAGTCACCCGCATCGATCCTTCCTGCCGAAAGATCAATGACTTTCTCACCATCCACCGTTATTGCTTCGGGCGTTATTTCCACTGCCGTTGAATGCCCGAAATCCGACAGCTTGTACGCCTCGTCGCCCGGTTTATTTCCCTTATGTTTCGGGGGTTCCCCCCTCAGAATCGCCTGTTCGTCTTCCGGAGACGCGACCCACTCAGCTTTTTTCGGGCCGCAAGCCGCCGAGACTGCCATGAGCGCGAGAGCCAGGATAAAAGAGACTGTTTTAAGGGAGTCTTGAGCCTCTTCTGCTCGCGAATTGATATAGGCCACCAATGCTCCTTTCCGTCAACTGCTCATGATAGTATACACCATCGAGCCCAATTGCAAAATCCATAAGAAAGTTTTATGTTATAGGCAAGCTCATGGTGGTGAAAGAATGAAAGAAGACAAAAACAGAACCGCGCCCTCCCCCGATGCCATATGGAACCCGGACAAGGCGCTTTCCGAAAGGGTCGCGAGGCTGCGCAAGGAGTATTTCTCCTTTTACGAGCGCGATTACTTCACGAACGAGGTCAGGCCCTATTCAACGGGAACCGAATGGGACGTGGTTTTCTCTCATCACAACTGGGGCGTTGTTCCTGAAATGATCCCTTTTTACGAAGCCTTTGCCGATTCGCTCAGGGTCCTCGCGGAAACCGTGGAGCTGCCTGACGGTTTTTTCAACCGCCCCCTGGTGGTGCGCCGCGCCCTGTTTTTCAAGACCATGATCGAAAAATACCTGCCCATCCATATCCTCGACGGCGAGCTGATCGTCGGGTCCCAGTTCAACACGGCCCCGTCGCGCGTTCTTACGAAAAAGGAATTCAAGCCCTACAAGCGCAAGCGCGACGCTTTTGTCGCGGGTCTCAAGGAGTGCAACGAGCTGGGCATCGGCAACTGCGGCGCCGTGCCCGGGCATTTGATTCCCGACTACCCTTCAGTTCTCAATCGCGGTTTTTCCGGCATCAGCAGACAGGCGGCCGAACGCCTGGATGCCCTGGGAGGCAACGGGGGAAACGGCAGGGGCGGCAACGCGGGCAAGAGGGATTTTTACGAGGCCGTCACGCTGTGCGCCGAAGGCGTAAGGAATTTTGCCGCCAGGTACGCGCGCCTTGCCTCGCAGCTTGCGGAAAAGGAAAAAAACAGGCAGCGGCGCGCCGAGCTCGAAACAATCGCGTCCACCTGCGAGCGCGTGCCCTGGGAGCCTGCCGGAACATTCCACGAGGCTGTCCAGTCGGTATGGTTCACGCACATGCTCGTCATGGCAACCGAGGGTTACCCCGGCGCCGGCCTGTCCCACGGCCGCTTCGACCAGTACATGCACGCCTTCTACAAGGACGACCTCGACGCCGGCCGCCTCGACCGGGACGCGGCCCGCGAGATCCTGCGCTGCTTCTGGATCAAGCACAACTATGCCTATGACTACCAGGCCCGGATCGGCAACAACCAGGGCATCAACTCCGGCTTCGGCCAGCTTATAACAATAGGCGGCATCGACAGTGAAGGAAACGATGCGAGCAATGACCTGACCTGGCTGATCCTCGACGTCATCGAGGAGATGAACATGCTCGAGCCGAAACCCAACATTCGGCTCCACCGCAACACGCCCGAGCCCCTGCTTCGGCGCGTGGCTTCGCTCGTCGCCCGCGCCCAGGGCTCGCCCTTTCTCATGAACTTTGACGAGGCTTCCATCGCGGGCCTCGCATGGCAGGGGCTGCCGCCAGGCAGGCTGTGGGATTACGCGCCCGTCGGCTGCCTGGAAAACACGCTCCAGGGCGACGACCGGTCGGGCACGGTGGACGTCAACCTCAACCTTGCCAAGGCCGTGGAGCTCGTCCTGTTCGACGGCAGGGACCAGGCCTCGGGGAAACAGATAGGAGCGTACACCGGCGATCCGGGCGATTTCGACGGCTTCGACGCCTTCTACAGCGCCTTCAAGGCCCAGCTCATGGCCCTCACGGACAGGCTTGTTGCGGTCAACGGCCTGGCCGACGAGCTGCGCGGAACCTATGAGCCGACCCCGTACCTGTCCGCCATCGTGGGCGGGTGCCTGGACAGCGGCCGGGACGTGACGGCCGGCGGAGCGCGCTTCAACTACCTGACGGTGGAAGGCGTGGCCTTTGCCACGGCCGTCGATTCGCTTCTGGCCGTGAAATCGCTTGTTTACGAAAAAAAGCGCCTGACCATGAAGGATCTCATCAAGGCCGTTGAAGACAACTTCGAGGGGCACGATAAAATCCGGCGCATGCTGCGCAACCGCGCCCCCAAGTTCGGCAATGACGACGATGCGGACATTCTCGCGGCCGACGTCAACCGCTTCTGGTCCGAAGAGGTCTTCAAGCGCGTCTCGCCAATGAACAAGCGCTACAGGACCGGGTACCTGTCCTGGAATTACTGGATCAGCTACGCGCCCAGCACGGCGGCCACGCCCGACGGAAGGCCGCGCGGCACGTTTCTGTCCAACGGCATCTGCCCGGTGACCGGCATGGACCGAAGCGGGCCGACCGCCGTTATCCGGAGCGTGGGCAAGGTGGGCCTGAGCATGGCGCCCAACGGCGCCTCGCACACGCTGTCGCTGTCCCCGTCGCTCGTGCGGGACGGGGAGCATATCGAAAAGCTGGCCGGGCTGCTGCGGGCCTATGCGCACGAAGGCGGAACCGCGCTTCAGGTCAACGTGCTCGACGCGGACACGCTCAGGAAGGCGCAGAAAAACCCGGAGGCGTACCGCAACATGCTCGTTCGCATCACGGGCTACAATGCATATTTCGTGACGCTTGGAAAGGAAATCCAGGACGAGATCATAGCCAGGGAGGCGCATAACCTGTAACAGGAGTTGATAATATTTAATCGCTGGGTAGGGGCGACTTCAGTCGCACGGGAGGCTAAAGCCTCCCCTACCCATGAGGGAGATGGGACGGGAGGCTAAAGCCTCCCCTACCCATGCGGGAGATGGGACGGGAGGCTAAAGCCTCCCCTACCCATGAGGGAGATGGGACGGGAGGCTAAAGCCTCCCCTACCCATGAGGGAGATGGGACGGGAGGCTAAAGCCTCCCTACCCATGAGGGAGATGGGACGGGAGGCTAAAGCCTCCCCTACCCATGAGGGAGATGGGACGGGAGGCTAAAGCCTCCCCTACCCATGCGGGAGATGGGATGGGAGGCTAAAGCCTCCCCTACCCGCTCGCGCCAAAAAAACAGATCGGATCGACCATGGCTGAGCCGCAGACATCACCGCTGGCCGCGCTCTTCAACGTGCAGCGCTGCAGCACCGAGGACGGGCCGGGCATAAGGACAACGGCCTTTTTCAAGGGCTGCCCCATGACGTGCCCCTGGTGCCACAACCCCGAAGGCATGAACAGGAAGCCCGAGGTGATGTGGTATGGCATCGACTGCGTGGCCTGCTGCGACTGCGTGCAGGCCTGTCCCGAAGCCGCCCTGTTCCTGGACGACGGCGGCATGCGTATCGATCGCGCCAGGTGCAAGGCGTGCGGCACCTGCGCCGAGACCTGCGGGCCCGGCGCCATGGAGCTGATCGGAAAAATGTGGGCGCCCGCCGAGCTGATCGATGAAGTGATGAAGGACAAGACGTTTTACGACACGTCCGGGGGAGGCGTTACGCTTTCAGGCGGCGAGCCGCTCATGTACGTCGATTTTCTCGCTCATTTTCTGGCCGCCGCGAAAAAGAAGGGGCTTCACGTGGCCCTCGACACGTGCGGCTCTGTTCCTTCGAAAAAGCTGGCCGGGCTGCTGGACAACATCGATCTCGTGCTTTTCGACATCAAGCTTCTCGACGAGGCCAGGCACAAGGAATACACGGGCGTGGACCTGCGGCGCGTGCTCGAAAACGCGGCCGCGGTTTCAAGTAGAAAGGTGCCGCTCTGGATACGAACGCCCGTTATTCCGGGATATACGGACGGGGACGACAATGTCAGGGGTATTGCCGCGCATATAAAAAAAAGCCTGGCGTCGGCGCAGCGCTTCGACCTGCTGGCATTTTCAAACCTGTGCACGTCAAAATACGAGAGGCTGGGGAGAACGTTCGCCGTGGGGGACGGGAAGCTGCTGACCGCCTCGCGCATGGAAGAGCTGGCCGGCATTGCCCGCGATGCGCTTCCCGTTGAAATCGAAGTGACCTGGTCCGGACCCACCAGGGTGTAGCCGCGCCCCCTTGGGGCGCCTGTGTAGCCGCGCCCCCTTGGGGCGCCTGAGGAGACATGATGCTCACAAAGGAAATCATAGACGCCTTTGCCGGAGAGATGACGCCTAAATTTCTCGCAACGATCGGCCCGCAGGGCGTGCCCAACGTTGTGCCCATCATCAGCCTCACGGCTCCTGACCCTGAGACCCTGATTTTCGGCGAATTCATGATCCAGAAGACGCGGCGCAACCTGGAGAAGAACACAAACGTATCGGCCATGGTGGTTACCGACGACCTGGAAGTCTGGACCGTGCGGGGCGATTTCGAAAAGTTCGCCACCACGGGCCCCTTCGTGGACAGGCTGAACCAGAGCAAAATGTTTCGCTACAACGCCTACATGGGCATCAGCCGCGCGGGCGTCATCAAGGTCAAAGACGTGACAAGCCATGCAAAGCTTTCAAAGGCCGCTCTCCTCATGGACCTCGCGGCCGTCCAGCTCGGCCGCCGCGTGGCTGGGCCGGCAAACGGGGCCGCGACGGCCATGCCTGCCGGGGTCATGGAAAAATTCTCGCGGGTCAAAGCCGTGCGCGCCTTTTCAGCCCTGGACCGCGACGGCTATCCTGACACCCGGCTTTTCATGACCATGATGCCGGCCGGCGACCGCTCGCTCGTTTTCGCGCCCTGGGAGTTTGCGGACCGGCTCGCCGCGCTGGAGCGCGGCGCTCCCGTCGCAGCTTCGATCATCACCTTCGATCCCGTGGCCTACCAGGTCAAGGGCACGTGGCAGGGACTGAGGAGGCGCCTTGGCTTCAACCTGGCGTCCATGAATATTACCGAGGTGTACAGCGCATGCCCTCCCCTGCCCGGCAAGCGGATTGCATGAATCCCGACCAGTGTGCAGCTGCACGCCCTTCGGCGTGCCCGGCCGCTGCGGGCCCCTGGCCCGCCGACGGGCCAAGAGCCCGCAGCTGCAATCAGTTTGAAATTCTACGGGCAGCCGATGCGGGCAAAGGCGATGTCCGGGTTCCAGATATCCTCTCCCTCGCGCCACGAAGCCAGGAAGGTC
>JBDRLK010000420.1:0-5092 GCA_043813155.1 Pseudomonadota bacterium
CGATCTGCTTTTTCGCCAGCATCATGGCCATGCCGATGGGCGTTTTGCCGTTCGTTTCCAGGCTGTTGATCAGGGGTCCGGCCGCTTCCGGGTCCGGCTCGCCCATGGCGACCACGGTCCTGGCTTCCTCATCGTTGAACGCGTACACGCCCACCTCCAGGGTTTTATCCCTGTTCCCGTCAGCGAACTTCTTTACCTGCTCGAATATCTTTTTTGCCGTGCGCTTGGCAATGTCCGCCTTGGGCCGCTCCGCGCCGTCCGTGTCCATGACCCTGTCGTCCATGCTCCCGGAGGCGTCGACGAGGAGCGCGATCGCGATCCCCTCCTTCGGCTCCGTCCCCGCCGGCCTGGCCAGCTCCTTTGCCAGCTTCTCCGGCGGGTTGTCCGCGGCCAGCGGCTCGGGGCCGGGCCGGGCCGACTTGCCCTTGCAGCAGCCGGCCGAAAAAAGAAGGCACAGAACGAAAATCGCAGCTCTGAGTATCGTGGGCATCATTTCAATACAGGCGGGCCGAGGGCCGAGCCTGTTGATTTACCTTTCACCCATCGGCAACACATCCTATATGTTGGTGCTGCTGGCCCTTGGCCAGCCTGTATCTGGCACGCCGAGGGCGTGCAGCACCATAAATCGACAGGCTCGGCCCGCAGCACCACTCTTTGTCAGTTCATCTCGGGAGGCAGGACCTTGATCTCGGTCCTGCGGTTGAGCGCCTGGTTGAGCGGCTCGTTCGGGTCGCCCGGCTCGTCCCAGGCCTTTCCCTCGATGATGAACTTGTTGGGGTCGAACTTGTATTTCTGGATGAGCGCGGCCTTGACCGCCTCGGCCCTGTCCGTGCTCAGCTTCTTGACCGCGGCGTAGGGCACCCTGCCTTTCATGGAGCTGTCCGTGTGGCCGGTGACGAGGATCACGCAGCGGCCGAACTGGCCGGACAGGCGCGCCACGCGCTCGAGCGTTGCGTCCACGCTGGGGTCGTAGAGCTTGCCCTTGATGGCCGCGCCCACCTCGTCCCTGTCCAGCTCGTAGAGATTGGAGCTGTTGGGGAAGAAGTTGATCCTGATGGTCTGCGTCAGGATGGGCGCCTCGGCCTTGACCTTCTCGTAATCCTGCGGCGAGAAGGTGGTCACGCTCTCGTCCTTGTGGTGCGCGAACTTGCCCTTCTTCTCAAACTCCTGGAGGATGGAGAAATCCATGACCTTGTCAAAGGGAACGGGCGCGTCGATCCTGCCCAGCTCCTTGTACACGATGGCCGCGTTTTTCCACGTGCGCTCGAAGTTCGTCGGGTTGTTCTGGTTGAGGAAGAACTGGGCGTTCTCAGCGAAGTTCGTCATGTGGGCGTCCGCCATCATGGCCACGACCTCCTCCTGCGGCATGCCGAAGGCGTCCGCCATCCACCCGGCCACCTCTTCCGAGTGCTCCTTGGCATAGTCCATGCCCTCGAACACGCCCTCCATGAACCCTTTCACGATCTCGGGGTGGTCGCGGTAGAAGTCCGCCCTGAACGCGTACACGTCGGCGATGACCTTGTTCGCCTCCGCCGTGGTGCTCAGGATCTTGGTGCCGGCCAGCTTCTCGGGGATGGTGTAGATGTCCGGCGCCCAGCTCACGACCGCGTCGATGCTCTTGTCCGCCACGAAAGCCGCGGCGGCCTCGAAGGCCGTGCTCGTGTATTTCATCTTCACGTCGTTGGGGCTCAGGCCCGCGCTCAGAAGCAGCGTTGTGACAAAATACTCGCTCGGGCTGTTCTGGGCGCAGACAATGGTCTTGCCTTTCAGGTCGCGCACGTTCTTGACGTGCTGGCGCACCACGATGCCGTCACCGCCGTTCGACCAGTCCACGAGCTGGGTGATGCGAGGGGCCGTCCTGCTGTCGCGCATGAGCTCGGGCGCGAACAGGACCTGCATGTCCACCGTTCCCCAGAGGGTGTGGACCTTGCCCGAGGCAAAGGCGTCCCTGGCCGTGACCGGGTCGTCGATCAGGACGAGCTCGACCTTGAACCCGTGCTTCTTGAAAAACACGGATTCCTCGTTCGCGCTGACGCCCCTGTTGGCCGCCACGATGGGCAGCCAGCCGATCCAGACATTGTAGGCGAACTTCAGGACTTTTTCCTCCTTGTCCCACTCGTAGCTGCTCACGCCCTTGACAGGCGGCAGCCTCTCGCCCGGAACATACTTGTACTCCCTGACCGTGGTGATGGACCCGCCGTCGGGCGCCTCGAGCGGCTGCTCCTCGGCCTTGGCCGGCTCCACCTCTTCGCCTTTCGACGCCTCTTCCCTGGCCTTCTTTCCATAGACCAGGAAGACGCCGAGGCCCACCAGCCCAAGGATCAGAACGATGGTTATGATCAGGCCGAGCGGCGTGAGCTTGACTTTTGATTCTTCCATTGTTTTCCCTCCGTGATGTTTTTTTCTGTTCCCGGCACGCCGAAGGGCGTGCGGCACCATGTTTTTATCGGGCACGCCAAAGGGCGCGCGGCACCGGGTGATTATTCTTTTTCCGTTTCCTTCTTCGGTCCGATTTCCTTTTTCTGCGCCTCGGGAGCGGGGCCTTCGGCGCCTTCGAGCTGAACGCCCTGCGTTGCAAGGAATTCGGCCAGGGCCTGCTGCTCCAGGGCCTTGCTCTCGCCTTCCTTCTCCTTTATTTTATCCGCGTCCATCATGTCGCCCGCAACGCGCGCCTTGCCCGCGGCCATCTCGTAGCGCTTCCCGAGTATTTCGTCGACGCTCTTGAGCGTGTCGCCCATGTCGCCCACCTTGAAGGCAACGCCGCTGAGCGCTGCCGCGGCCTCGGACTGGGCCTCCTTGATCTTGACCTTGCTCAGCTGGCGCTCGAGCCTGCGCACCTTGTCCTCGAACTCCTTCTGCGTGATCTTGGCGTTGCGCATGTTCACGTCATAGGCCTTTTCCGTGTCCTGCAGCTCCACGCTGTCGTGCTCCAGGTCGGCCTTCAGCTCCTCGAGCTCCCTGGCCAGGCTCCCGGCAAGCTCCGTGTTGCCGGCCTTGTAGTTGGCCATGATGCGCCGCTCGAGCTCCTTGGCCCTGGTGGTCTTGGTCTTGATCTGGATCTTGAGGCGCTCAGCGATGCCCGCCAGCCTGGCGAGCGCCGTGTTGTACTGGGCCATCTTGTCGCGGAAATCCTGCTTTGCCGCCTCGAGCAGCGCCTCGGGGTGCTCTTCCTCGAGACCGCTGACAAAGAGGTTGATGAACCCGTTGAAAAGACGTCTTATTCTTGCGAATACTGCCATTTTTATTACTCCGTAAAAAAAGCTTTCAGCTATCAGCCCGTAGTGCGGCCCTTCAGGGCCGCCTGTAGCGGAGGCTGATGCCAGCGGGGCTGAAGCCCCGCACTACAAGCGGTGCGGCCGCATACCGCAGCACATCAATCGTTGTCCTCTTTCACGACGCTGCCTGCCTCCACGCCATGGTCGGGCGTGATCAGCGAGACCACCCGGAGCAGGCGCTCCTCCATGCTTTTTTTTCTCTCGAGCCACGCGTCGAAAAATTCTTCGTCCTTGCGCTGGGCCGATTCGAGCGACTTTGCCTGTTTGGCCAGCTCGTCGATCCGTTGGCTCAGCTTTGTTATTTCCTGCCGCCTTTCTTTCGACCTCTCCTGCAGTTTCTTATAGGCATATCGCTCATAGGAGTCAAGCGCCTGGTCCCTGGCCGCTGCGTCTTTCACGATGTCCTCGGCCGGGATGTTTTCTTCATCGAGCCTGTCGAGAAGAAGCCTGGCGATTCTCCCGGGGCCGAGGGCGCCGAGGTCCTCGGATTCCACCATTTCCAGGGCTTTCTCCGCGCTCCAGCCGTGCTGCGGCGTTTCAATGCCGCCTGCCACGAATATGTCGTCAAAATCCACGGTCAGCTCTGCCGCTGTTTTTTCGTACTGCGCCTCGCTTTCCTCCCGGCGGCGCGCCACGAGCTCCTCGAGCGAAATGCTTCTGGTTTCAACCGTGACCTCGACCGAGTCATCCTCGCGGCGCTCTTTCGTGACCTTGACGATGCCGGTCTTTGCCGCGGCCTTTTTCAGGAAATCGACGACCTTCACATGAACCTCCGCAGCTCGTCTATCCTGCGCTCGATTTCCTCGGGCGCAACGTCCCGCAGGTCTTCGGGCAGGAAACCCGCGTCCGTGCATTCCTTGACCGCCACCAGGTCCATGTACTCCATTTTCCTGGTGTGGGCGCTGGGCTTTACCTCCTTCATCACCTGCTTGAAAATTTCCGACAGGGGTTTTTGGGCTTTCCTGCCGGCCTGGAGCTCGAAGATGCGCAGCGCGCGAACGAGGATGCCCTCGATTTCATGGCCGCCGTAGTCTACGCCCTCGGGGATCGGCGGCAGGTCTTTCTTCTTCAGGGGGAATTTCAGCTTTTTAGCCACGGCCATGAAGAGCTCTTGGTATTCCTCCTGCGTCTGCGGCGGGAAAAGAGGGATGTGCACGTCCAGCCTTCCCTGGCGCTTCAGGTCGACCTCCAGCAGGTCGGGCCGCGAGGTGGCAAACACCCAGATGATCCTGCCCCTGTTGCGCGTGTCCGACATCTCCTTGGCCAGCATGCCGTACACGCGGCCTGAGACGCCGCTGTCCGAAGACCCGGCGCCGCGCTTTCCGGTCATCTGGTCCGCCTCGTCCACGAACACGATGGCCTGGCCCAGCGCCTTGAGAATGGAAAATATTTTTTCCAGGTTGCCCTCGGTCGCCCCGACCCACTTGCTGCGGAAGTTCTTGAGCACCACGCAGGGGATGCCGAGCTCGCCGGCCCAGCACTGGACGAGGAACGTTTTTCCCGTGCCGATCCGTCCCGCCACGAGGTAGCCCATGGGAAGGGCGTGCAGCTTTCCGGCCCTCAGCAGCGTGCCGTCGTCGCGCAGCCACTTCTTGACGTTCTCATGGCCGGCCACGAGGTCGAGCGTGTAGGGCGACTCGACGAACTCGAGAAGGTCCTGGCATTCCTTCTCGATGATCTGCTTTTTCATGTCGCCCAGGAGCCCGGCGGTGATGCGGTTGTCGTTGTTCAGGGCAAAGGCCACCACGTTGCGCGCTTCGACCTTGCTGAGCCCCGTCAGCTGCTTGGCCATGACGGGCAGCTTCACGTCGCTCATC
>JBDRLK010000421.1:0-2165 GCA_043813155.1 Pseudomonadota bacterium
GAAGGCGATAAACCTTTAAAATCAATATATTGAAAGAATCCAACCGGATCCTGACGCTGTAGATAATATAAGTATGGACACAAGGTTTTTACCACACAATACGCACAGGCAGGATACCGGAAGGTTCCGCGAGCGCGACCCTCAGCTGGCCATGCTTGGCCGGCAGCATCTCATACATAGGCCTTCACTTCTCGAGAAACTCCCGGTTTCCGAGCCGGGCATATACTTGCTGGGCGGAGGGCGGCAGGTCGGAAAGACCACGCTTCTCAAGCTCTGGATGGCGCAGCTTCTCGAGCGGGGCGTTGATCCGGAAAACATCTGTTTTCTAAGCTGTGAGGTGATCGACGACCACCATTCCCTTCTGCGGCTGCTCCAGGACGAGATCCAGGGAGAGCCGGGACGGCCGGCCGATTCACTCAGGTTCATCATCCTGGACGAGGTGACCTACGTACGCGAGTGGGACAGGGCGGTGAAGCTCGCGGCCGATGCGGGAATGATTCAAAATGTCGTGCTCCTGATCAGCGGGTCCGACCTGTCCCTGATCGTCGAGGCGAGAAAACAATTCCCCGGCCGCAGGGGCAGGGCCGACGTTGTTGATTTTACTCTCCGCCCGCTGTCCTTCCGCGAGTCGGCGCAGCTGAACGAGCCCGGCCTCGATTCCGCGGCATTGGATTCGGGCCGAAGGCCGATTCACGGCCAGCAGGACCTGCTGTACGCGCAGCTGAGGGCCTATCTTGCTCACGGCGGGTTTCTGACGGCCATGAACGACATGGCTCGCACGGGCCGTATCAGCGCGGCAACGCTCAACACGTACTCCGAGCGGATTCGCGGCGACGTGATAAGAAGGGGAAAGAAGGAGGAGTCTCTGCGGGAAATCCTTGGCGGGATTATCAATAGATACGGAAGTCAGCTGACATGGAACGCGCTTTCCAGGGACATGTCCATCGAGCATCCCGCGACCGTTGCCGGCTACGTCCTGCTTTTGTCCTCAATGGGTGCGGTGCTCGTGCTGCCGGCCCTGATGGAGGACAAGCTGGCCGGCGCGCCCAAAAAGGCCAGGAAAGTGTTTTTCACAGATCCGTTCATATTCCACGCCATGCGCTCGTGGATCCGCCCGGCCGCGGGCTTGCAGCAGTCTTCGATAGAAGAGGCGATCGATGATCCCGAGCTGGGATCGCTCCTCGTGGAGGCCTGCGTTGCCGCGCACTACAGCAGGTACTTCCCCACCTATTATATCAAGGCCGCGGGCGAGGTGGACGTGGCCTACGTGGACCGCGGACGTTTCTGGCCCGTCGAGGTGAAATGGGCCGGGAAGTTCAGGGCCGGGGACCTGAAGCAGGTCGCGAAGTACCCCGGCGCAAGGATTCTATCAAAGACCCGGGAAATCACCGAGCTGCATGGAGTTCCGGTGGAGCCTCTTCCCCTGGCCCTCTTTCGCCTCAAGGGGTCAACATAGCGGCATGCTTGTTTTCTTTGCCGAAAGGTGGTTAAATAGTGACTTGACAGCCCCCAAAGGGCATGGGCGGCTGAAGAGCCTGTCCGGCAACACACGCTGTGGTAGCCGCAGGCTTTAGCCTGCGCAGCTATGCTGTCGACAGCGCAACCTAAAGGTTGCGGCTACCGGCCAATATTTCAGGTTGCCGGACTGCTCTTCAGCCTCCCGATCTCTTTACCTGGGTAGGGGCGGCTTCAGCCGCCCGTCGAGAGCGTATGACGAAATGACGGCAGGGGAAGAATGATATGGAAAATCCGCCTGACTGGGAACGCCTTCTTGCAGCGGAGCGGCATATCCAGCACCTGGTCTCAGGGTCTGTGCTCGTAGGCGGGACTGCGGCGGCGCTGCATGCCCGTCATCGCCGGAGCCTGGATGCGGATCACGTGCTTTCGGATCTTCGCGACCGCTTCGACCAGGTTCTCGAGACCCTGGAGGCAGCGGCCGGCTGGAAGACCGAGCGAATCAAGCGCCCGGTCCTCATCCTTGGACGGCTCGAGGGGATCGCCACGGGCATTCGCCAGCTGCGCCGGACCCGTCCCCTGGAAACGCAGATCGTCGAGGGGCTGCGGGTGCCGACCCTGGCCGAGATGGCCCGTATCAAGGCGTGGCTGCTGGCCGTGCGGCACACGGTTCGCGATTATCTCGACACCGTGGTCCTGCTCGAGCGCCT
>JBDRLK010000422.1:0-3572 GCA_043813155.1 Pseudomonadota bacterium
TTGCTCTCTGGCTGATACTCGCATGGACCATGTTTCAGGGCCTGGGCCGGGATAAATTCACGTTCGGCAATGAATTCTTTCTGCAGTGCATCCTGTTTACCGTGGTCATCATCGAAGCCGTCCTGCTCAACAGGGCTTTCAAATTTCAAACAGAGGAAGAAAGCAGCCTCTCCCTGTTCTCCCTTTACAGCGCCCGGTGGCAGGAGATCCTGATTGCCGTTGCCGTGGCCATTGCCCTGACCTTTCCGCTCAACGAGATCGACAATCTCCTTCAAGCCTGGTATCCACCCGGCGAGCTGGAGAATCAAGTCATGATGGCCCGATACTTTCCCTCCAATTCGATTGAGAAGATATTCGTCATGCTGAATCTCGTTGCCGTGGCCCCCATAGGGGAAGAGCTTCTCTTCCGGGGCGTCATGATGACGTGGCTGCGCAGGCGCGGCAGGTGGTGGGTGGCCCTCCTGGTCACGACTTTCCTCTTTGCCGCGTCCCACTTCAGCCTTCCCAGGACGATCTTTCCCATTGTTTTCGTCGGGCTTGTGCTCGGGTGGCTCGTTTTAAGGACGGGATCGATTTTCCCCGCAATCGCGGCTCACGCCGCCTTCAACGGGTTTCCGCTCATGTCCTACTGGAGCGGCCTGAAAATCGGCGGATACAACGACATCAGCGAGGAAAACGCCAGGGTGTCGCCCGCTCTCTGGATCGCGGGGATCGCGGCAACCGCGATTTGTCTCTATGCTCTTGAACAATTCACCAAAAAGAGGCAGAAAGAGGAAGAGGAAAAAGAAGAAAAAAATGACTGACTTTATCCAGATAACCGGCGACAACATCTTTTACGCGCTTGCCCTGTCCTTTGCGGGCGGCGTCATGACGTCGCTGACGCCCTGCGTCTACCCGGTGATCATGATCACGGTGGCGGTTTTCGGCGCAACGCAGTCCAAGAGCAAGCTTCGCGCGTTCACCCTGTCCCTGACTTTTGCCGGCGCCATCATCATCATGTACACGACGCTGGGGATCGTGTCCGCGCTGACAGGGACCCTTTTCGGCAGCATCCTGTCGAACAAGTGGTTCATATTCAGCGTCGCCGGCCTTTTCATTCTCATGGCGCTGTCCATGTTCGGGCTGTTCACCATCCAGCTGCCCGAATCCCTGCGAAGCCGGTTCGCCGGGGCGGGCAAGGCGGGCTATGCCGGGGCTTTTGTCATGGGCCTCGTGTCCGGCCTTCTGGCCGCGCCCTGCACGGGCCCGGTCATGATCGGCATCCTGGCCTTCGTGTCCACGACAAAAAGCGTTGCCGTCGGCGGAGCGCTTCTCTTCGCCTATTCCTTCGGGCTGACGCTCCTTTTCATCTTCGTGGGGACCTTCGTCATGGCCCTCCCGAAATCCGGCAAGTGGCTCGACGCGGTCAAGGACATCCTGGGCGTGATCATGCTCTTTCTCGCCTTTTACTTCATGCGCTCGGCGCTCCCGCTTCACAAGATCCATATCGAGCCGACCGTGACGGCGGCAATAGGGCTTTCGAGTTATTTTGTCGCGCTTGCCGGCCTCGTGCTTCTTGTCCTTGGCCACACGGTCATTCACAGGGGCCTCATGGGGGACGGCAGCAAGCAGGTTTCCATGGGAAGAAAAGGCCTATATCACGGCCTGCGCGTCCTGGCCATCGTCGTGTTTTTCGCGGGCGCGGCATCCAACCTCATGGCCCGCTCCATCAGGCCCGTCGAGCTGGACTGGGTCCTCGACGACGAAAAGAAAGCTCTTGCGCTTCACAAAACAGATAAAAAACCCCTGCTCATCGATTTCACCGCCCTGTGGTGCGAAGCCTGCCAGAAAATCGACAAGAAGACGTTCTCCGACAAGAGTGTCCGGAAGCACCTCGACAGGTTCGTGCTCCTGCGCATGGACCTGACGGACATGGACGACGACGACGAGGCCATCCAGGAAAAGTACGGGATCGGTGGCCTCCCCACCCTTCTGATTTTCGATTCGGGCGGCAAGGAAACTTCGAGGATCACCGAGTTCATCGGCCCCGGGGACATGATCGAGATCATCAAGGACCTTTGACACCGGCATCATTCAACGCTAGAGGCGGGCCAAGGGACCGCACCTTTTATTCTTGATTTTTGTATGGTATGATGTATAAAACGCTGAATTTTATAACGAGGATTATGCAATGAATCGCAAGAATCTTTATGTCCTGTCTCTCGTCGCGCTCATGATCATCGCCTCGTGCGACGCGGGCGAGCAGTCGCCGGACGGCGAGGACGACACGGCCTTTCCCAACGGCAAGGCCGACAGCCCCTGGTCGGAATGCGAGATGAGCCAGGTCGTTGCGTACGTCAACAACCCGGAAATCGGCTACCAGGACCTCAGGGACGCCGGCGTGCACAAGCTGGCGGCGAAGAACATCATCGCCCACCGCGACGGGCCGGACGGCACGGCGGGCACGCAGGACGACGACCTTTTCGACGACATCGACGAGATCGACGCGGTCAAGTACGTGGGGGCCACGGCCATGGACCAGCTCATCACCATTATCGAGCACCTGTGCGGGGTCGAGGTCTCGGCCCAGGTCATCTTCTCGCCGCAGCTGTACAATGTAAGCCATTTGTCGCGCGTCGCCGACCTGATGGGAGACGCGCAAAAGTCGCTCGACATCGCCATGTACAGCTTCAGCGACTCGGGCGTGGCGACCGCCGTGGAGGAAGCGGCCGGCCGCGGCGTGTCCGTCCGCATGGTCTACGAGTCGGCCAGGGACGAGCGCAACGACCCGGAAGGCACCCTGTCGGCCCGCATGGAAGCGGCGGGCGTGGACGTGCGGTACATCAACAAGATCATGCACCACAAGTTCGTCATCATCGACGGGCCGCGCGATTCCGTTGACGACGCTTTCACGGCCGTCCTGTCCACGGGAAGCGGCAACTGGTCCCACTCGGCCGGCACCAAGTACGATGAAAACACCGTCTTCATCCGGGGCAGCGGCGAGATCGTTCTGCGTTTCCAGAAGGAGTTCAACCTGCTGTGGGAAAACTCGCGCGACTTCGAGTACTCGAGCGACTTCGAGTGGCTCAGATCAATGGAGATCAACGACGGCATGATCAATGACGACCCGTACATCGGCGCGCTGTTCACGTCGGCCAACTTCAGGACCTACGAGTCGTCCTACGGGCCCACCTTCGCAGTGGTCAGCGGCCTGAACACCCTGTCCGACGGCCTTGTGGAGATCATCGAGGGCGCGGAGCAGTCCATTCACCTCGCCTCCGGCCACATGCGGTCGCGGCCCGTGGCCGAGGCCCTGCTCGCCAAGGCGCAGTCGAACCCGGAGATCGACATCAAGATCTACCTGGACGGCCAGGAGTACATCAGCGAGTGGTACAACGGCGAGCAGGAAAGCGACCTGGAGGAGTGCCTCGCGCAGGCCGGCGACAGCGTCAGCAAGCAGCAGGAGTGCATGGACAAGGGGTTCTACTTCAGCTACGCCGTTCACAAGGCGGGCATCCCCCTGCGCTTCAAGTATTCCTGCTACCGCTGGGATTACCGCTACGCCGTCCAGATGCACCACAAGTACATGATCG
>JBDRLK010000423.1:0-6082 GCA_043813155.1 Pseudomonadota bacterium
TTCCCCGGAAGCTCATTGTCGTAATAATGTTCCCCCTTCTCGTGGTAGCCGCCGAGTTCCTGGGGCAGGTGGTTTTCAGGATGTGGGGCACGGCCCAATCCTTTTCCAGGGTACAGACATTCTGGCCTCCCCTGATTCAGATCGCCGCCATAACAGGACAGGCGGGCGTCACCTATCTTGTCTGCCTCACGAACGCCTTTCTTGCCGGCCTGCTGGTTCTCAGGAAAGAAGACAAGGATTTTTCCTACGGCGCCGTCTTTTTCGGCGTGATCATGGGCCTGAGCGCGGTCTACAGCATTGCGTCTTTTTATGTCGACAAGCCCAAGGAATTCATCAAGGTTGCCGCCCTTGGCTGGGGCGAATCAGGGCCTGTCGGGTCATGGGAACAGAGACTCAAGAGGATCGACTGGCTCATCGGCGAGAACGAGGTGGATTACAGGCTGATCGTCTATCCCGAGGCAGCGCTGAAAATTTATTTCGGCGAGATGGATTATTTCAAGTACAAGCTCGCGGAGATTTCGAGGAAGCACAATATTTACCAGTTTGCCGGATTTTTCGACGAGCACAGGGAGTACAACGGGATCATGTCCGTCGACCCCGAAGGCAACACGCGGGAGCTTTATTACAAAACCCACCTCATCAAGTTTATCGAGGACTACAACGCGGGCAAGGGCGATGTGGGCAGCGTGGATGTTGACGGCGTCACGGTGGGAGCCATGATCTGCCAGGACGACAACTTCCAGGACATCGCCAGGCGCAACCGCGCCGACGGCGCACGGGTGATCGTCGTGCCCACCAACGACTGGAGGCAGGTCAAGGATTATCACGCCGAGAACATGCTCTACCGCGCGGTCGAGAACAGGGTGGTCATCGTCAGGGCCGCTTCGCAGGGTATCTCGAGAATCATCGACCCAAGGGGCGTTGTCGCGGCCGAGCGCGATCCTTTCTTCATGGGCATAGGCGAGGGCGGCGAGAGCATCCTGACCGTCAAGGTGCGCCTTCCGCGGCGGGGCTCGGTCTATTCACTGGTCGGCAACGTGTTCGTGTATGTGTGCATGGCCGCCCTGGCGATCGGCTGTATCATGGGCCTGATGGGAGTGAGAAAAAGAAAAGATTCGGTTGAAGGGTAATCGCATACGATGCGATCAGGGCCGGCCCCTTGCGTTCCGTAAAAACCCAATAATAAAAGCAGGTTATGCAACGTTTTTTGCGGTGTTGACATTGCCTTCCGGCCATGTTATATGAACAGATGTTCACATGAACGCCTGTTCATGCAGCGCGGCCCTTCAGGGCCGCTTCAAGGAAAAAATATGTCGCAGGCCGCTTTCATAGAAGTGGAGTTCGTGGAGGAAGGCGGTGGGAAACTGGCGGACGGCTTTTATTCAGCCGGCGGAAGGGACATTGCCGCCGTGAAGATCATCCGTGTCGAGGGCGCGGTGGGAGGGTACCTCGAGGGCATTGCGGCCGGGGACGTGGTTTTCATCAGCAGGGGAAAGGGATGGGCGCTGAAAAGAACATGCGCGGGAACGTTTTTTCTCGCGGCCGGGAAGGAGGGAGACGAAGGACAATCTGTTGCGTCGGTGAGTGTCGCGGGCATCATGAAAAAAGTGGCAGGTGGCGGCAGGTAGCCGGGGCCGAAATGCCGGCCCCTCCACAGGTGCTGTCGTGGAAAGAGACATTGTGCATATCGACATGGACGCCTTTTACGTCAGCGTGGAACGCCTGGCCGACCCGTCCCTGCGCCGCCGTCCCCTGATCGTGGGCGGCCTCCCGTCGAGCCGGGGGGTCGTGGCCTGCGCTTCCTACGAGGCCCGCGCCCACGGCGTGCGCTCGGCCATGCCCATGGGCAAGGCCATGGCCCTGTGCCCCGATGCCGCCATCGTGCCGCCCAACTTTTCCCTCTACGAGAGGGCCTCGAAGGCGGTGTTCGACGCGCTGAAACGCTACACGCCCGTGATCGAGCCCGCCTCCATCGACGAGGCTTACCTCGACCTGACGGGCACGGGAAAGCTCTTCGGCCCTCCCAGGGACGTGGCGCTGAAGATTTCCCGGGAGATCTCGGGCAGGCTCAGGCTCGCCTCCACGCTCGGCGTGGCCTCGAACCGGCTCGTGTCCAAGGTGGCCTCCTCGGTGGCCAAGCCCTCGGGCATCATGGACGTGCGCCGCGGGTACGAGGCCAGGATGTTTGCCCCGCTTCACATCCATTACATGCCCGCCTGCGGCCCGAAGATGCAGGAGAGGCTGGGGAGAATGGGCGTTGGTCTCATCGGCGAGCTCGCGGCGATCCCGCCCCCGTACCTGGAGTCCGCCTTCGGTAAGGTGGGGCTGCTTCTTCACGACAGGTCCCGCGGCATCGACTTGACGCCGGTGGCCCCCCGGAGAAAAAAGGTTTCCATTTCCAGCGGGGAAACATTTCCCTGCGACAGCGGGGACGGGGAATTTCTTCGCTCCATGGTGTTTTCGCACATCGAGAGGCTCTGCAGGGAGCTTCGCAGCCGCGGGGAGCGCGCCTCCCTGGTCACCGTGGTCGTGAGGTTCGCCGATTTTGCGGGTGCGAGCGCCTCCTCGCGCCTGTCGGTGGAGTCCGACATCGAGCCGGAGATTTTCCCCGTTGCCTCCGGGCTCCTGGACAGGATTCTCGAGCGGCGGGTTCTCGTGCGCAAGGTGGGCGTGAGGTTCTCGCGCATGAGCAGCACCTGCTGGCAGGTGCCCCTGTTCGACTCGGAAAAGGTCAGGCGGAGCAAGCAGCTCTTTTCCGCCATCGATCGCATCAGGGGCAGGTACGGCAAGGCGGCCGTCCTGTGGGGGAGGGTCACCAAGTTCGGAAGGGGCCCCGGCGGGGGGACCGCGGATGTGGGTAGGGGAGGCTTCAGCCGCCCGTTTACGGGCGGCTGAAGCCGCCCCTACCCACATGGCGAACGGGAGGCTGAAGCCTCCCCTACCCGGAAAATAAATTGATCATGACCGTTCATCTTCACGTGCACTCCAATTTTTCCTTCGGCCGGGGCGCCTCCTCCATCGAGGCGCTGTGCGCGGCAGCGGCCGGCCGCGGCATCGAGGCCATGGCCATAACGGATCGCAACGGCCTGTACGGCGCCACGGAGTTTGTGCAGGCCGCCAGGGACTGCGGCATACGGCCGGTCATCGGGGCCGAGGTCGATGACGCGGACGGCCACCGGGCCGTGCTGCTGGCAAGGGACCGGCAGGGCTACGCAAGGCTGTGCCGGATCATCACGGCGCGCCACATCCGGGGCTCCTTCTCTCTCCCGGCCGAGCTGGCCGGGGGAAGGAAGGGGCTTTTCGTGATCACGGACCACCTGCCCATGCTCGCGTTCCTGCTCTCCGAGGAGGGGGGGGACCGCTCCGGCATGTTCGTCGAGGTGCCGCCGCGGCTCGAGCACTTCGCGGCTCCCCTTTCGCCTTCCGGTTTCACAAGGGGGCGGCTGATCAGGTTCGCCCGCAAGGCGCGCCTCGGCATGCTCGCGGCCCACCCCGTGCATTTCGCCCACCCCGACGACTGGGAGCTTGCCTGCGTGGTCAAGAGCATCTTCGATAACTCTTCCGTTCACAAGGTGCTGCGGGACAAAAACGAGTTCTCGGCCCTTTCGTGGCTCATCGATGACGCCATGCTCGAGAGGGGCGCGGAGGATATTCCGGGCGCGCTGCGGGCCGCCCGCGAGGTGGCCGCGCAGTGCGCCTACGTGCCCGAGTCCGGCAGGGTTCTTCTGCCGCGCTACAGCGAGCATGACGGCGGCGGCCGCCCGTGCGACGATTCCATGGGCATGCTGCGTGAGCGGTGCGCAGACGGCATGCGCATGCGCTACGGCGCGTCGCCTCCCGCGAAAAACCTTCGCCGCCTCGCCCGCGAGCTCGGCATGATCGAGAAAACGCGCTATGCCGACTACTTCCTGATCGTGTCCGACATCGCGGGCTTCGCACGAAGCAGCGGCATCCCCATGTGCGGCAGGGGCTCGGCCGCGGGCGCCCTGGTCTCCTACGTCCTGGGCGTCACGGACGTGGACCCGGTCAAGCTGAACCTGAGCTTCGAGCGGTTCCTGCACGAGGGGAGGAAGGACCCGCCCGACGTGGACATGGATTTCGCATGGAACAGGCGCGACGAGGTCATCGATTTCGTGTATCGCCGTTTCGGCCGCGAGCGCGTGGCCGCCATCTCCACGCACGTCAACTTCGCGGCCAGGGGCGCGCTGAGGGAAGTGGCCAAGGCATGGGGGCTTTCCGAGGCCCAGGCGAGCAGCGTGTCCAAGCTGCTGCCGTGGCACATGAGCGCGAAGCGCATCGGCGAGGCGGCCGGCTCGGTCGTGCGCCACGAGCCCTGGAAGACGGTGGTGCGCCATGCAGCGGCGCTCGACGGGTTTCCCAAGCACCTGGGCATCCACGTGGGCGGCATGGTGGTCACGCCCGGGCCGCTGGCCGATTACATCCCCGCGGAAAGGGCGCCCAAGGGGATCGTGATCACGCAGTGGGACATGATCGGCGTGGAGAAAGCCGGCCTCCTGAAAATCGACGTGCTCGGGAACCGCTCGCTTTCCGTAATCGCCGACGCGCTGGGCGACATTGCGGAGGCCGGCGCGGCCAAAGACCTGTCGCGGGGCGGCGCGCTGCTGCGGGAGGTCGATGAGGGCGGGAACGGAACGTGCAAGGGCGCGGGCGGCGCGAAGCGCGTTGAGCTGCGCTGCGGCGACCGGCTGGACGGCGAGGAGAGGATCGCTGGGATGATGGCCGCGGGCAACAGCTTCGGCTGTTTTTACGTGGAGAGCCCGGCCATGCGGGGCCTGCTGCGAAAGCTGCGCTGCCGCACCTTCGAGGGGCTCGTGGCCGCCTCGTCCGTGATCCGGCCGGGTGTTTCCTCGTCGGGCATGATGCGCCAGTACATCGAGCGGGCCAGGGGAAAGACTTTCGCATACCTTCACCCGGAAATGGAGAAGCTCCTGGGCGAGACGTTCGGGGTCATGGTGTACCAGGAGGACGTGATGAAGGTGGCCCATCACGTGGGAGGCCTCAGCTGGGCGGACGGCGACATGATGCGAAGGACCATGAGCGGCAAGAGGGGCGGCAGGCCGCTCGATCAATACAGGCAAAGATTTCTCGAAGGCGCGACGGCCCGCGGCATCGGCGCGAAGACGGCCGAAGAGATCTGGCGGCAGATGGAGTCCTTTGCCGGGTACTCGTTCTGCAAGGCCCACAGCGCGGCCTTTGCCGAAGTTTCCATGCGCGCGCTTTTTCTGCGCGCCTACTGGCCGGCCGAGTTCATGGCCGCCGTGCTCTCGAACTTCGGCGGGTATTACGGCTCGTCGGCCTACGTGTCGGAGTGCAGGAGGATGGGGCTCGAGGTCCTGCGGCCGTCGGTCAACGAAAGCGAGGTTCGGTTCACGGGCAGCGGGGGCGGCGTGCGGGTCGGGCTGGTGCAGGTCGCGAAGCTGAGCCGCGATGCCGCCGCCGGGATCGTGGAGGAGAGGAGGAGGGCGGGGAGGTTTTCCTCCTTCGAGGAGCTCGTCGGGCGCATGAAGGGAAAGCTGGGCCGCGGCGAGCTCGAGAGCATGATCATGGCCGGCGCCCTGGACGAGTTCGACCCGGACGGGAATCGCAGGAAGCTCCTGTGGGAGGGGGCGAGGCTGACGGCCGGAAAACCGCCGCCGCGCTCCGGCGCTTCCCTGCCGCGCTTTGCGATGGACGCGCCGGCAAGGGCGAAGATGGAGATCGACGCCCTGGGCTTTGCCGTTGCCTGCCACCCCATGGAGCTCGTGCGGCCGCAGATAAGGAAACAGGCGCCCCATGTCATGGAAGCGCGGCTGCTGGCCGGCCGCGTGGGCCGCAGGGTCACGCTGGCCGGCATCGAGGTGACCACGAAACCCATCAGGACGTCGAAGGGCCAACCCATGGCGCTGGCGACCATGGAGGACGAGACCGCGCTGTTCGAGGTCACCTTTTTCCCGCGCCTCTACGGGAAGACCAGCAGGCTTCTGGCCTGGTCGTCGGGGCCGTATCTCGTGACCGGAAAGGTGGACGATGATTTCGTCAATGAATTGAAAACAAAGTACAAAGCGAAGATCAACGAGGATAA
>JBDRLK010000424.1:0-2895 GCA_043813155.1 Pseudomonadota bacterium
CGTCTTCGGCCCTTATGAGCGCGTTCCCCCCCGAAAGCTACGACGGCTATGGGCTTGGTCATGGTTTTCCCTGCTTTTCCAGGAATTCATCAAGACGCGCTGAGAGGGACGGGGTATAGGGGTCCTTGAGCTCGTAATATACATTCACGACGGGCTTGTTCAGTTTCAAAAGACCATTCAGGTCGGCGGGCGTGGCGGAAAGAATCACGTCGGCCTCGATCCTGTTGAGCGTTTCCTCCAGGTCCTTCATCTGCTGACCGCTGTAGCCGAGGGCCGGGACGATGAACCCCAGCTTCGGGTACTTTTCATAGGTTTCCCTGATCATACCCACGGCATAGGGACGCGGGTCCACGATGCGCGACACTTTTACGTTTTCAGCGGCAACCTTGCCTGCGCCGAACGCCATGTTGCCGTGCGTAAGCGTGGGGCCGTCCTCCACAACGGCCACGCTTTTGCCCGCGACCTTGGCGGGCTCGGAAACGATGATTTCACTGTCCGCCCTGATGACCGAGGCCGACGGGTTCATTTCTTTTGCCAGCCGCTCGATTATATTGACATCCTCTTCGAGGGCCGTATTCACCTTGTTGATCAGGATCACGTCGGCGGCGATGAAATTCGCCTGGCCGGGGTGATGGGTCTTCGCGGCTTCCGGGCGGAACGGGTCCGTGACCGTGATCCACAGGTCGGGCTTGTAGAAGGATGTGTCGTTGTTGCCCCCGTCCCAGATAATGATGTCGGCTTCCTTTTCAGCCTCCTTCAGGATATCGCCGTAATCCACGCCCGCGTACACCACGTTGCCGTGCTCGATGTGCGGCCTGTACTCCTCTCTCTCCTCGATCGTGCACTCGTGCCTGTCCAGGTCCTCGATCTTTTCGTATCTCTGCACGCGCTGCTTCTCCAGGTCGCCGTAAGGCATGGGGTGGCGGATGGCCACCACCCTTTTACCCTTGGACCTGAAATAGTCGATGATGAACCTCGTTGTCTGGCTCTTGCCGCAACCGGTCCGAACAGCGCACACGGCCACGACGGGCACTTTGGATTCTATAAACGTGTCGCGGTCGCTCAGGAGAACGAAATTGGCGCCCGCCGTGAGCGCCTTTGACGCCACGCTCATCAGGTAATCATTGGAAATGTCGCTGTATGAAAAAACAACCTCCCGGATTCCCTTTTTCCTGATGAGCGCCCTCAGCCCCCGCTCCGGCAGGATGGGAATGCCCTCGGGATACAGCGGGCCGGCAAGAGACGGGGGATAAGTCCTCCCCTCGATGCCCAGGATCTGCGTGGCCGTAAAGGCCACGACCTCCACGTCCTCCCTCTCCCGGTAGACCGTGTTGAAGTTATGAAAGTCTCTTCCCGCAGCCCCCAGAATCAGAATCCTTTTCCTGTTAGTCATTCTTTACCTCTTTTATAATAGCCTTCAGCTGACCGCTGACAACCGGGAAAAACCCAGAATATTATGATCCGCGTTTTTTTTCAAGGGCTATTGGACGAGGGCCCCCGATCAATGAAGAGGGGGCGGTTGCAGCCGGCGCAAAGTTTTCTTCCGTGAAATCAATCAGAAGATCTCACCCGCCCACAGCCGCTCGGCAAAGACGGCTGCCGGAAGGATCTCGATGCCGTCTTCCGACAACCGCGGCCTGCTTTCAAGGCAAACAATGATTCTTCGTCCGACGGACGGATGGTCTTTTATCAAATGGCGCAGCCCTTTTAAATGATCGGTAGTTATCCTGCGGGTGGACTTGGCCTCGATGGCCGCCGACATGCCATTGACTATGAAATCCACCTCGATGCCGCTGGCAAGGCGCCAGTAGCTGAATTCAGCGAATGCTTCCGCATAGCTGTTGTAAGCACAGATCTCGTGAAAGCACCAGTTTTCGAAGGCCTTTCCGAAAAGCTCCGAGCCGGGCTCCAACCGACCCCGCTTTGCAAGGAAGTTCACAACCCCGACATCACAGAAGTAGAATTTTGGGTGCCCGACGACCCGACGCTTTGTGCGCTTTCGGTAGGCAGGAAGCCATCGGCCCAGGAGGGTGTCAACGAGGATCTGGAAATAACCCTTGACCGTGGGGCTCGAGACGCCGCATTCCCTTGCTATATTGGAAAAATTCACGGGCTCGGTATCCGACAATGACACAACGTTCAGGAACTCCGAAAAGACCGGCAGGTTTCGCACGAGCCCCTCGGCTGCAACTTCTTCCTTCAGATAGTCGGCCACATAGGCGTTCAGGAGTCTGCGCGGTTTATTGGACAGGAACATCTTCGGAAAATAGCCGTGGTTGATCATGCGGCCGAGGTCCCAATCGGGTCCGAGCTCCGCGGATACGAGGCCGAAAAGCTCCCGGCGGATAGCCCGTCCTCCCAGCAGGTTGGCCTGCCCCCGTTTGACCTTGCGGGCGCTCGAGCCGCACAGGGCAAAGTGCACACCGCTGTTCTCGTAGAGCCAGTGAACTTCGTCGAGGATTTGAGGCACCTTTTGAACCTCATCAATGACGATAAATGGAGCGCTGTCCATATAAGCAATCTCAGAGCGCAGAAGCTCGGGGCGCTCGAGGAAGCGCCGGAATACTTCTGCTTTGAGGAAATCGATCCACAAGGCATTGGGATAGGTCTTTTTAAGAAGCGTGCTTTTCCCTGTTTGCCGTGGTCCCCACAGGAAAAATGTTTCAGTACCCTGGGGGGGCAGCCTGAGTTTTCTTTTAATCACCACTTTAAATTATCATGATAATTTAAAGTTGTCAATTAAATTATCACAGACGGGTGTTCGGGATAGCCTGGCGGGGTTTCTCCCGCCAGGCCCCCCGCAGATCCGGACAAGCGGATTTCCCGCATCCGGCTCCTCGGTCTACGGCTTCACTGCGAGCCTCAGAGAGGAATGAACACAGACGGCGCGCGGGA
>JBDRLK010000425.1:0-6611 GCA_043813155.1 Pseudomonadota bacterium
CGGGAACCGGCGTGTGCTCGTCCTCGTGCGCGCTCGAATCCTGCACGCCGCCGGCCGAGATCTGCAACGGCGAGGACGACGACTGCAACGACGGCTGCGACGAGGACTGGGCCTGCTGCGCCGGGGGTACGCGGGCCTGCACGGTGGGCGAGTGCGGCGGGACCGAGGCATGCAACACATCCTGCGCGTGGAGCGGCAACTGCAACCTGGGCGGTCCTCCTGACAACGACACGTGCGAGACCGCGACCGTGGTCACTGCCGGAGAAATTCACGGGACAACATGCGCCGCGACCGATGATTACAACCTGGCCTGCGTTTCGGGCAACAGGCGCTCGCCCGATGTGGTCTACAGGCTCGAGCTGGAGCGGCGGTCCTTCGTCGAGCTGGACACCTGCTCGGGCACCACGTGGGACACGGTCCTTTACCTTGACACCACTTGCCCCTACAACCTGGTCCGCTGCAACGACGATCACGCCGACTGCGGGGACCGGTCGAAAATCGAGCGCACGGCCATCGGCCCGGGCACGTTCTACATCATCGTGAGCGGGGCCAATGAAAACGAATTCGGGCCTTTCACGCTCAACCTGTCCGTCACGCCGGTCGGAGACCCGCCCGCCAACGACGAGTGTTCGGGCGCCATCGACATTACAGGCGGCGGGACATTCACCGGAAACACGACCGCGGCAACGAACGACGGCGACCTGGCATGCGCCGGCTACAGCCGTGCCGGCGTGTGGTACAGGTTCACGCTCGCCCAGGAGCAGGTCGTTTACCTGGGCCTGCAGGAAGGGCCCAACTGGGACACGGTGCTCACGGTCCTGAGCGGCTCGTGCACCGGGTCCGAGGCGCTCTGCAACGATGACGCCTGCGGCGCTGGGAATTACCGGTCCCAGGTCACCGGAGTGCTCGCGGCGGGCACGTACTATGTCCTGGTTTCCGGTTTCTACACGGTCTCCTACGGCGACTACACGCTCAGGTTCCAAAGCTCGCCCTGCCCGGGCGCATTCAACCTGGGACAGGGCGCCAACTCCGGAAACACGCAGGATGACGGCAACGACACGAGCGGCTCCTGCGGGTCCGGGGATTCGCCGGACCGGCCATGGTACTTTGCCCAGTGCCCGGGATCGCGCAGCGTGAGCATGAGCCTGTGCGACGACGGGCAATCGTGGAACACGCTCATGGTCATCCGCGGCGGCAACGGGGGCCTGTGCGGAAGCACGCAGATCGCGTGCAACGACAACAACTGCGGCGGCGGCGGCGACGCGCAGCGCTCCTCCATCACGACGACGCTCACCGGTCCCGGCCTCTTCTTTACGATCGTCGACGGAATGAACGGGGCCGAGGGGCGCTATACGCTCACGGCATCGTACTGAGAGGCGGCAGCGAATGAAAACACCTGGTCCTGCGCTTTCGACATTTTTCCGGGGCACGAGAAAACCGTGCGCGCTCCCTGCGGGCCTGCTCGTCATGGCCTGGTCAGCCATGCTCGTGTCCTGCGCCGAGGTGACCGATCCCGACCCGCCCTTTGACGGTGCCGAGGATGTGTGGGCGGAATGGCCCTCCGACTGGATGGCGGAAACCGACGACGGCGGCATCCCGGACCTGCCGCCTGACGTCGAGCCGGACCCGGCCGAGGACCCGGCGCTCGATCCTTTTGCAGACCCGGACGTGGTGGAAGACCCCGGGCCCGACCCGGACCTCGTGCCCGACCCGGAGCCCGACCCGGACCTCGTTCCCGACCCGGAGCCCGACCCGGACATGCCGTCGGACCCAGATGCCGACGATCCCGTCGAGGAAGAGGCGCCCCCGGACCCGGGCACGACCTGCGACACCGCGATCGACATAACCTCGCTGCCGGGCTGGACCGGCCCGTTTTCCGGCTTCCCGGACCTGTGGGACGGAACCACGGGTTGCCGGTCCGCCGGCGGCCGCGAGGCATGGTTCACCTTCACCGTGGCCGACGGCCACATTTTCACGGTGGAGCACGTGTCCTCCACGGACGTTGTGTTTCACATCGTGGATTCCTGCGCTACTACGCTATGCTCGTGGTCGTCGGACGAGCCCGAGAGGTTCCAGTATTACAATGAAACGGGCGGTGAGGTCACCTTCATCCTCGTTGTCGAGCGCTACTCCGCCGGCAGCACGGGCACCATCCAGCTGAGCATCACGGATGAGCTCCCGGACCCGGGGTATGATTGCGAGTCCGCCATCGATATCACCTCCCTGCCGGGCTGGACCGGGCCTTTCTCGGACTACGGCGACATGTGGGACGGCACAACGGGCTGCAGGCCTGCCGGCGGGCCCGAGGCATGGTTCACGTTCACCGTGGCCGACGGCCACAGGTTCAAGGCGGAGCACGTGTCCACAACGGACGTCGTGTTCCATGTTGTCAACACCTGCACGACAACGCTATGTTCGTGGTCCTCGGACGAACCGGAGATATTCGAATACTACAACGACTCGGGCAGCGACGTTGCGTTCATCCTCGTAGTCGAAAAATATTCCAGCGGAACGACGGGCACGATACAGCTTGTCATCTCGGACGAAGTCCCGGACCCGGGCTTCGACTGCACGGGCCCCGTGGACATTACCTCCCTGTCCTCATGGAGCGGCAGCTTTACGGATTACGCCGACCTGTGGGACGGCGGATCGGGGTGCCGCACGGCTTACGGCGCCGAGGCCTGGTTCACGGCCACGGTGCAGGCGGGCCACAGGTTCATCGTGATCGAGGAGTCGACCACCGACACGGTGCTCCACCGCGTCGCGAGCTGCGGGACGACGGCCTGCCTCTGGTCCTCCGACAGCCCGGAAAGGTACGACTGGTTCAATGACACGGGCTCGGCCGTGGACGTGCTGCTGGTGGTGGAGCGCTACTCCTCGGGCTCCACGGGCCCCCTCGAGCTGTCCATAACGAACGCGGCGCCGCCCGACGGCTATTCGTGCGACACGCCTGTCGACATCACGGCCCTGTCCTCCTGGACCGGCAGCTTCGCGGACATGAGCGACCTGTGGGACGGCTCGTCCGGGTGCCGCACGGCTTACGGCGCCGAGGCCTGGTTCACGGTGACGGTGCAGAACCGCCACCGCCTCCTCGTGGAGGAAGAGTCCTCCACGGACGTGGTCATGCACACGGTCGACTCCTGCGGGTCCACGACCTGCACGTGGTCCTCGGACAGCCCCGAGAGGCTCGACTGGTACAACGACACGGGCTCGCCCGCAACGCTGACCCTCGTTGTCGAGCGCTATGCCTCGGGCTCCACGGGCCCGCTGCAGCTGACCATTTCCAACGAGTCGCCGCCTGCCGGTTATGTCTGCGACCTGGCGATCGACGTCACGTCTCCGGGCGCGTGGAGCGGCAGCTTCACGGATTACGCCGACCTGTGGGACGGCCTGTCCGGGTGCCGCACGGCCTATGGCGCGGAGGTCTGGTTCACGGCAACGCTGCAGGACGGCCACACGTTCACAATGACGGAAACATCGGCCACGGACACGGTCCTTCACCGCGTTGCCTCCTGCGGATCCACGACCTGCACGTGGTCCTCGGACATGCCGGAAAGCGGCAGCTTCACGAACACGAGCGGGTCGCCCGAGGTGCTTTATCTCATCGTGGAACATTATGCCAGCGGCTCTGCGGGCGACGTGGCCGTCACTGTCACGAACGGGCCGTAGATTATCTTTCTTCGACGTCGAAACGAATCGATGCGGCAACGGACGGGTGGTCTTCGAGCCTGGCTACCACCATGGCGCGGCCCACGGACTCGAACCTGAAATCCGCAACATTAAGAACCGTGTCTTCCCCGGCAATGGGGCTCAGCGACACCACGTCGGGATCATCGGACTCGAAGACGACAGCGTAGCCGCCGCACAGCCTCTCTCCCGAGACCCTCTGCACGGCCACGAGCCTGCCCCTGTCGCCCTCATACCTGGGCTCGCTCGTGCTGCCGAGGGAAAGAAGGACCAGCTCGATCTGTTCAATACCGCCGTCAGATACGGTCGCGACCTCCGCCGTGGTATAGAATCCGGAGGGCCCAGTGAACGTGAGCCGGGCGCTGCCCGAAGCCATGGCGCCAACATCGATTCCATAGTACAGGATCTGGTCCGCCCCCTCCTCGCCTATGGCATGGTGCGTGAAATTAAAAATGTTTTCCGTCGAGTCGACCACCACCTCGTATTCGCCGTAAAGAAACGTGTCGGACCCATCGTAGGGATAGAAGTGCAGGCTGCAGTAGGATGTGCCCACGGGCAGCAGTATCCTTTCATCTGTCATCGCATGAAGAAGGTAGGGATGAGCAGCCATTAATCCCAGCCCCTCCGGCTCCTTAACGCGAAGCTCGACATAATCGATGAGCTCGCCGTCACCGGGGCTTACGACCCTGACTTCAGCCGTTCCCTCGGCCTGCATGCCGAGCAAGACCGGATAGCCGCCTTCGCTCATCAGGTCATCCACGGTGATCACGCTTTCGTTGCTGCTCTCCAGAGTCCAGGGGGGCAGCGCATCGGAATCCGCGGATTCAACGCTCAAGTGGGCCACCGTGTCCGAGCAGAAGGCATTGCCGGACTCCTCGGAGAGGTCATCGCTGGTCTGCAGAAATTCGAAAACAGCCTTCCCTTCCGCTCCGGGCGTGCCTGACTCGTCACACCCTCCGGCCCATGGTACGTCGGGGCCGCAGGTGCAGGCGGAAAAAATCCCGGCCAGGACCACGAAAACACATAATCTGTCGGCTGTCTGCATGACGCAATCCTCCAATATTTTCCCGAATCAACGCAATAACCCTGCCACAGTCCATTCCCTTTAATATACACTATTTTCTTTGATCTGGTAACGAAATGTAAGGTATTCATGACGTCGGTCTGTAAGCTCGCATTCACACATTCCGGGAGGCTGCGGTGGTGGACCTGAAGGCTGACGGCTGCGGCGGCCCGTAAAGGGCCGCACTACTAACTATTTTTACTCTATGTCGTCGAGCAGCTCCCTGGCTTCCCTGTTCTTGGGATCCAGCTTCAGGCAGTTTGTCAGCGCTGTTGCCGCTGTTTTCTCGAGCCCGGCCTTGATGCAGATCCTTCCGAAAAGAAGGAAATAGAGGGGATCATTGGCGTCGACGCCGATCGCTTTTCTAGCGGCATTGTACGCTTCGCGAACATCACGTCCGGCGATCAGGAGAGCCTCGGCCAGCCTGAAGTTGTACTCAGCGTGGTCGGGACAGTATTGAACCGCCTTTCTGAACGAATCGACAGCCGCTCCTTCATCCCCGAATTCCAATTCGCTCATTCCCATGGCAAAGTGTTTCCGGCCGAGCACCGGGGACACCTCCTTCAGCACCCTCTCGAACCTGTCCTGAAGCTCCTTGTTCTCCGGGTCATAGCTGATCGCCACCTTGAGCAGGTTCATGGCGTCCTGGTAGTTGCCTGCTTTCTCGGCCTGGGAGGCCTTGATCATCAGGTCCTCGACCTTGGGCGCGGGCGTGGGAGGCGCCTTGGGCTGTTCCCTCCTTACGGGCTTGTCACCGTCCTTTGGAATCACCTTGCCCAGGAAGCTTTGCATCCTGCGCCTCTTCCACTTGTCGTGAATCGACGCCTGCTTGTCGAGGATGGAGCTGTCGAATTTCTTCCTCCCGACCTGCACTCCGGAATCCGCTTCGACCTGGGCGTGGTCCATTGAAAAGACCGGCACAATTCCGGTGGATTCCGTGATTCTCGCCTTGACATCGGCCATCTGTGTAGCCGCATGCGACTCTATGCCCCTCAGCGCCTTTTTCTGCGCAAGGTAGACGTCGTATTTTTCACGCTTTGCCTTATTGGAAAGACACTCGTAGGCCCGCGTGAGCGAACGGAAAACGGTTTCCAGCTTGAACATGTAATCGCCGAGCTTTTCCCCGTAAAAAATATCAGGATGGAAGGTCTTTGAAAGCGAAAAATAGCCGCGCTTGATTTCCACCGGGGTGGCGCTCTCCTCAACACCGAGGATTGTGTAGAAATTATGGTATTTTAAAGCGGCGACAATCTCGTCTATCTGTTTTCTCTGGTCATCTGTAAACCGCTTTTTTGCCATGTTTTCCGCTCTGCTGCGCTTTGCCTGAAAACCCCGTAACGCGGGATTTTAACAGGTAAATATATAATGCCATTTTTGAAAAATGCACAGCATTTTCAGAAAATAGGGGCATTTGGCAATCATTTTCAGCCGATTGGAAACAGGAATCTCAGACCCCGGGACCGCAGCCCTCCATGGCCTCGAGCGCCATCTCCCTGACGGGTGACGACGGGTCTTTCTGGTGCATGGTGCCGAGCAGGGAGCAGGCGCCCGCCGTACTTATCTGATCGAGAGATTCGACGATGGAGACCCTCGTGACCCAGCTCGACGATTCCGCGGCTTTCCTCAGGGCTTCCACGGATTCATCCTGCTTGTAATAGGCAAGGGCCTTGATGGCCGAAAGGCCTTCCATGGAGTCGGGTTTTTCCGTCGCGATGCTCACGATGATATCCGGGACACGGTCATGTCCCATCATTGGAATGAACGAAATAAGGGGCACGATCAGGCCGCGCGCCGTATTCAGATCGCTTCCGTAGCATATCTTCAGGATCTTCTCGAAGTCTTCGGACCTCTGCCTGTACAC
>JBDRLK010000426.1:0-2224 GCA_043813155.1 Pseudomonadota bacterium
AACGAGTTTACCCTTGCCGACATCACGGACAAAAAAATCTGCGAAGACATCGCAGCTTCAGCGACCGGGGTCAAACCACCTGTCACCGCACAGGATCTTTGCAGTTCGAAAAGCAGGGCGGATTTCGAAAAAGGACCGTTATAAATGGACTTTTCACGAGTTCGGAAAAACCAGATGCAGGAAAGGAGCAAGAGAACATGGGTTTAGTTTTGCACCTTCTGACGTACGTATGTATGGTGGTGTTCGTTGTTGCGGTCGTTATGAAATACGTTAAGTACAGCAATATGCCCGTGCACCTGCGGTGGGACCTTTATCCCGTGCCGCACGAAGGGCACAAGGCCCACTACGGGGGGTCCTATTTCGAGGAAGTGGACTGGTGGAAAAAGCCCCGTCACATGGACAAGGTAAGCGAGCTGAAGCACATGGTGCCGGAAATGGCTTTTCTGGTGGCGGTGAAAGAGCACAACCCGTCGCTTTGGCTCAGGACTTTCCCGTTTCACTTCGGAATGTACTGCCTGATAGGGTGCCTGGCGCTGCTCGTTCTGGGCGCCGTGATGGAGCTGGCCGGTCTGCACGTATGCGCCAACGCAAATGCAATAGGAGCGACGGTTCACTACGGGACGGGCATTGTCGGCCTCATCGGGGCCGGGCTGGGAACGCTTGGTGCGCTGGGGCTGCTGGCGAGGCGGCTGTTCGACGAAAACCTCAAGGATTTTACCAAGCCGTCGGACATTTTTAATCTGTTGTTCCTCCTGTCGATATTCGTGCTGATTCTGATCCTCGGAATAGCCAATCCCTCCCTCAGCACCCTGAGAGAGTACGTGCGAAGCGTGATGGTTTTCAACCTGTCTGTGGCGCCGTCGGAGCCGGCGGGCGTCGCGGCCGTCATCCTTGCCTCGCTCGCGGTGGCGTACATCCCGCTCACGCACATGTCACACTTTGTAATCAAGTGGTTCACCTACCATAAAATCCGCTGGGACGACGAACCCAACCTCCGCGGCGGCGCCATCGAGGGCAAGGTGATGGAATGCCTGAATTATCCTGTTTCATGGTCTGCCGATCACGTACAACCCAAGGGCGAGAAGAGAACCTGGGCGCAGATCGCCACAGAACCAATGCCGGGGCAGGCAAAGAAGGAGAGCAAATAAAATGGGGAAAACCAAAAACAAAAAACAGGTATCTCTCGACGACATCGGCAAGCCGGGCGACCAGCTTTCGCACGTGGACGTGGATGATCTGATCCCGCTTCCCAAACCGCTCGACGGCAGGGAGCCGGAGTGGAAACCGCTTTCGGACGACGCGAAGGGAAAGTACGAGGCGACGCTGGACGATACTCTCATCCTCAACATACTGAAGCCGAAAAGCAAGCAGGAAGAAATGGAGCTTGTGCGGAAGTTCCTTACCGGCGTCGAGAAATTGTTCAACAAGGAAGACAACTGGCCCTTCCTGCAGCCGCTCATGGCTTCGATGGAGCACTGCGCGGGGTGCCAGACCTGCAACGACGCGTGCCACGTGTACGAGGCGAGCGGGAGAAACCCCATTTACCGGCCCACATACCGCTCGGAGGTGCTTCGGAGAATTTACCGGGATTACATTAAAAAGGGAGGCAAGTACACCAACAAGTGGAAGTCCGGCGGCGACATCCCGCTGAACTGGCTCACCATTGCCCGGCTCGCCGAACTGAGCTACCGCTGCAACATAGACCGCCGCTGCGCGCAGACCTGCCCGCTCGGTGTGGACAACGCGCTGATCGCCCGTGAAATCAGGAAAGTCCTCAGCCAGGAAATGGGGATCAACACAACGGAGCTGCACGAAAAGGGCACCGTCCTGCAGCTCAACGCGGGCTCGTCAACCGGGATGACACCCGAAATCGTGAAGGACAACGTGGATTTCATAGACGAGGACACCAGCGAAAGGGTCGGCTTCGAGGTGAAAACCCCCTGGGATAAAAAGGGTGCGGATATCCTCCTGATCCACAACGCCGGCGAAATCCTGTCGTGGCCGGACAACGTCGGCGCGTTCACCGTCCTGTTTAATAAGGCCGGCCTGAACTGGACGATGTCCAGCGAAATAGCCGCATACGACAACGTCAATTACGGCCTTTTTTACGAAGACGTGCAGCTCGCCCGCGTGGTGGTGAAGCACATGTCGGCCGCCAAAAACCTCGGTGTGAAGAAAATCGTTCTCGGCGAGTGCGGACACGCCACGAAATCCCTGACCGTCA
>JBDRLK010000427.1:0-7246 GCA_043813155.1 Pseudomonadota bacterium
GGGATGACGGCGCCAGGAAAAGGACAATCAGCCAAGCCGGCCCAAACAGCTGCCTGGCCATGCTCCCCCGCGCATGCCATGGGACTTGGGGTTTTAACATGAGTCTAAAAAAATGACGGTAATGCCGCTTAAGCTCCGGCCCCCATTGCCTTACAACCATATAATAATTTGATATGCTTGTCGCGGCAACCTTGGCTTTATCGGAAAATTATCTCAAATCCCGTTAACCCTGTTGTCTGGCTTTTTCCAGCACGGATTCCACGTCCCGGCGGATTTCATTGAGTCTTTCCTCGGATTCGGCTTCAAATCTCATGACGAGCACGGGCTGAGTATTGGAGGCCCGGATGAGCCCCCAGCCGCCGGGGTAGTGAACCCTGGCCCCGTCGATGTCGATAAGCCTCACATCGCTTCTCTTCCTGAATTCCTCCTGTATGGTCTTCACGATCTGGAATTTCCTGTCCTCAGGGCACTCGACCCTGATCTCGGGAGTCACCACGGTCCGCGGGATATCGGAGGCCAGGGCTTTCAGCCCGCCTCCGGTTTGCCCGACCAGCTCGAGCAGCCGTAAAGAGGCATAGATTGCGTCGTCGTACCCCATGTAGCGGTGTTTGAAAAAAATGTGCCCGCTCATCTCGCCGCCGATGAGCGCCCCTGTTTCCTTCATCTTGGCCTTGATGAGCGAATGTCCCGTTTTCCACATCACGGGGTCGCCGCCATGCGCTTTGATATCATCGTAAAGCACCTGCGAGCATTTCACCTCGCCCAGGATCGCGGCGCCCGGGTTTTGGGCCAGGATGGCCCTGGAGAAGATGATCAGCAGCCGGTCCCCCCACAGGATTTCCCCGCTGCTGTCGACAACGCCGATCCTGTCGGCGTCGCCGTCATAGGCCACGCCCAGCTCGGCGCCCGTTTCTCCGACCGTTCGTATCAGGTCCTCGAGGTAAGCAGGCACCGTGGGGTCGGGGTGGTGATTGGGGAACCTGCCGTCGGGCTCGCAGAAAAGCTCGACCACGTCCAGGCCCAGGTCTTTCATGATCTTCGGCGCGATGACGCCTCCCGCCCCGTTTCCGCAGTCGAGCACGACTTTCAGGCCCTTGCGAGCAATGGTGATGTCCTTCATCATGAAGGCATGGTACGGTGCCAGGGCGTCGGCATTGGAGCGGCTTCCCCTTCCCTCGACAAAATCCCCGCTTTCGGCAATGCGGTAGATCTTCTGGATTTCCTCGCCGTAGATCGTCGAATCCCCGACCTGGATCTTGAAACCGTTGTAATCGGGCGGGTTGTGGCTCCCCGTGATCATGATGCCGGCGGCATAGTGGAAGTGATGCACCGAGAAATAAAGGACGGGCGTGGGAACCATCCCGATATCGACAACATTGATCCCGGACGCGAGCAGGCCGGAAGACAGCCACTGCATGAGATCGTCCGAGCTCAGGCGGCAGTCCCTGCCCACGGCCGCGCTGTCGATACCCTTGTCGCTCAGGTATTTGCCGACGGCCCTGCCCAGGGTGGTGACGGCCTCCTGCGTCAGGTCCTTGCCGAAGATCCCCCTGATGTCGTATTCCCTGAAAATATTGCGGTTCATTGTTCCTGCGGCCTCCTTTGAACGCGTTACAGTTTGCCGTTGTCCTTTTCCTTCAATTGCGCGACGATTTCCCTGACCTTCTGGTCGTCGGACATGGAACATACGAGGAGCGCGTCTCCCGTGTCGACAACGATGATATCTTCGACCCCGACCAGCGCAATTGCCTTATTGCCCTCCGTGGAAGCAAGGCAGCGCCTTGCCTCGTGGACCAGCAGGCTTCCTTCTCCCCGCAGGACGTTTTCGTTTTCGTCCTTGTCCATCTTCTCGTAGATGGCCCTCCACGATCCGAGGTCCGACCACCCGAACTCGGCGGGAATCACCTCGACGCCCGAGGCTTTCTCCATGACGCCGAAGTCAATGCTGATTCCCTTGATCCCGGGGTAGACCTGCGCCACGGCCCTGGTTTCTTCCTCGAAGCCGCCCTTGTCAAAAGCGCTCGCAATGGCCTGAAGCGCGATGTGCGTGCCGGGGACATTGGTTTTTATCTCGTCCAGCATTCTTCGGGCGCGGAAGATAAAGATTCCGCCGTTCCAGTAAAAGTTCCCCTGGTCGAGGTACTTGCGCGCCGCAGCGCTGTCCGGCTTTTCCACGAAACGCAGCACCTGCCTGACCCCCTCCTGCACGTCATCGCCGCCCTCGATGTAGCCGTAGCCCGTATCGGGCCTCGTGGGCTGAATGCCGACCGTGACGATCCTGTCCTCCCTCTCCACCCTGTCGAGCGCGGCGTTGATGACCCTGATGAATTCCGGCTCGTCCCCGATGAAATGGTCCGACGGGAAAACGGACACAAGCGCGTCCGGGTCGGCGGCCAGGATCCTGCCGCAGGCCCAGCCGATGCACGGGGTCGTATTTCGGCCCACGGGCTCCAACAGGATATTTTCGTCCGGCAGCTCGGGCAGGGAGGCTTTGACCCCGCCGGCGATGACCTCTCCCGTGACAATGAGGATGCACTGCGGGGGCACGATCTTTGCGGTCCGCTCAAAGGTGTCGCGCAGCAGGCTCTTTCCGGAGCCCAGGAGGTCGAGGAGCTGTTTCGGTTTCCCGCGGCGGCTTCCGGGCCAGAACCGGGTCCCGCTGCCGCCGGCCATGATGATTGCCCATCTTTTTTCCATGGAAAAGTAATTTTAGTTTTATCACGCGATAAATGCAAGGGCCAAGCCAACGGGAACGAGGTAGAAGGCGAACCAGTGAAGGCGCCGGCCCACGGTGATTTTCTCGATTGCGCACAGGAAGATCCATCCGGAGACAAAAGCCACCGCGGCTCCCGGGATGTAGAGCAGCAAGTTCCCGGCGATTTCATCGAATTCCTTGACCGCCTCGAGGACAAGGGCCCCGAAAAGGACCGGAACGGCGATCAGGAATGAGAACCTTACGGCTTCCTTTCTGTCGGAAAGAAAGAGAAGCGCCGCGAAAATCGTGGCCCCCGAGCGGGATATTCCCGGGAGCACGGCTATCCCCTGGAAGAAACCGATGAGAAGCGCGTGCTTCCACGTGAGCCGCCCGCGGCTTGCATGCAGCATCGGCGTCATCGCGAGCAGAACGGCCGTGATGACGAGCAGCGCGCCTATGGTGCGGCCCTGCGTGGAAATGGTTTCCACGGGTCCGTACAAGAGGAGCGCGACGCAGCCGGTGACGAAGTCCGCGGCGAGAATATTGACGATCAGCGCCCGGTCCTCCCTGCCGGCGCCCGCGCTGTCCGGCGAGCCCGGACGCAGCAGGCCGAGCCCCGTGCGCGCGATGCCAAGGAGGCTTTTTCTGTAATAGAGGCAGATGGCAGCCAGCGTGCCGGCGTGGAGGAGCACGTTCAGGAGGATAATGTCCGATTCAACGCCGAAAAACAGTTCGAGCAGCGCCAGGTGTCCTGATGATGAAACAGGCAGGAATTCGGTCGCGCCCTGGACAAAGCCGAGAAACATGGAATGCAGTAATTCAGTCAACACTAATACCGTCGCGGAAACTCGATATCTGTATAAAATAAAAGTTGGTTTTTGTCGAGTTTCCGCGACAAGAAGAAGTAAGAAGATATTATTCGCGAACCCTTAGCAAATGAACAAGGATATGCTAAGTAGTTCCCGTCCCGAAATTCATATATACGGCCGGTAGCCGCAAGCTTTAGCTTGCGTCCTCGTCGAGAAAATTGCGCAGGCTAAAGCCTGCGGCTACCATAAAGGTCATTTCGGGACGGGAACTAAGTAGAGAGTCCATGAGTCACCGATGGAAGACCATTCCGGCTTCTACCTTCTGTGAAGCGAGCAAAGCGAGCTGAACCAAAATGCCAGAAGACGAAAAGAATTTCATCCTGCTCTTGAAAAAGAGGGATGAAGGGGCTTTCGATCTCTTTATTCGAAAGTACCAGAACATGGTGTTCAGCCTGGCATTGAGATTCCTGGGAAATTACAACGAGGCGGAGGATATTACCCAGGAGATTTTCATCACTGTTTTCAAGAGAATCGACACCTTCAGGGGTGAATCGTCCATATCCACGTGGCTTTACCGGATGGCCGTGAACCACTGCAAGAATCGCGTGAAATACCTGTCGCGGCGCAAGGCCTATCAGCAGGGCGACAACATTGAGGCCAGGCAGAGCAGGGCCGAGGGGTACATGGGGGCCAGGCCGGACAAGCCGGACGAGATTCTCGAGGCCAGGGAAACGGAAGCAGTGATCTCGCAGGCCCTCCAGGGGCTCGATGAGGACCACAGGACAATACTCCTCCTGAGGGAGCTTGAAAGCATGTCGTACCAGCAGATAGCGGAAATTCTCGAGCTGGAAGAGGGAACCGTGAAGAGCAAGCTTCACAGGGCGAGGCAGGCGTTTTACGCCGTGTACAGGAATATAAAGGACGAAAAGGGAAGTTAAAGGGTCAGGAGAAAATGACGCATGAAGAAGTGAAAAACCGGTTCAGCGAGCTCCTCGAAGAGAGCCTGTCGGAATCGGAGACGCGGGACATTGAGTCCCACCTGGACGAATGCGGGGAGTGCAGGGAGGCGTGGGATGATTTCAGGAAAACCTTTGAGAGCTTCAGGGTCATGGTCGGGGCCAAGGCCCCGCCGCGTCTTGCCGAAAGGATCAAGAAGAGAATATACAGGAGGAGCAGGGGCAAGTTTTTCCAGGAACCCTTTCCGCTTCTCTTCAGGGTCCCCTATGAGCTGTTTTCCCTTGTTCTCATCCTTGTGGCGCTTATCATGTTCATGGTGCTTTCCGGAATTTACGACGTGGGTGTGGATCAATCGCCGAAAGATGGAGGGCAGGATGAGATGGAACAGATAGTCGATGAGACCCCCGGAACCGGCGATCCCCTGGAATAAATCCCCAAAATTTGTGTTTCAATAAAAAGTATTGCATTATTTTAGGATAAGAGGAGGGGAGAGGTTTGCTTTGGCGGAACCCATGAAAACATGTCAATTAAGGCGTCGGACCGTGAATCCCTGCATTCAGGAGAACACAGGATTCACGGTCCGACCCCTGACCTTGCATCATGCATTCGGAAATGCACGGCGCACGGTCCGACCCCTGTATATCATGATACTGGCGATTATTGTTATTTTTTCCTGCTCCAGGCCGGAAGAGGAGGGGGGCGGCCGCGGACAGGGCCAGGCCCGGGACAAGCAGCAGGCCGGCAATACCATGATGCCGCCCAAGGCCATGGAGGAGCCGGGGAAATTCGAGCCTTCGCCCTTGAGTGGCGCAGAGCCCGGGGAACAGAAAAGGGCGGGCGGCGAAATCGTCACCGACATCGTTCCGGAAGATACCGAGAACCTCTACGGCACGGTGAACTGGAGCGCGGCCAATATTTACGCGAAACCCGATTTCCTGTCGGACCGTATCGGGTACTTCAGGAGCGGCATGACCATCCTTCTGGGCGAGAGAGTCGAACCCGCGAATCCCAAGAGCCCGAAGTGCGTTCACGGCTGGTACCGCATCCTGGACGGGCCGGGATACATCTGCGGCAGCAAGGGATTTCAGATTTCCACGGTGCTGCTGAAATTGCCCGACCAGGTCAATCCGCCCACGACCGACGAAGTGCTTCCATACCGCTACGGCCACATCATGGTCAACCTCACGCCTCTGTACGATAAAATCCCCACCATGGAAGAGGAGAGCATGGTGGAGGCCTGGATAGAGGAAAAAAAGAAGGAGCTTGCGCTGGAAAAAAAGCTCAGGGATCAGCAGAAGCTGGAAGAAGAGCGGGCAAAGCTCAAGGCCGCCCTGAAGGCGGCCAGGGAAGAGGAGGAGGAGAGGCTTTCCAGGAAGACCGAAGAAAAGAAGGAGGGGGTGGAGGTCAAAGAGAAGGAGCCTGCACCGGCCGGGGACGCCGACAAGCCGGCGGCGGTGGACGAGCCCGGCGAGGCCGGGAAAGAACAGGCGGCCGCGGCCGGCGCGATGGAAACTCTCGCGGAGGTCGCAGGCGAGACCGGGCAGGAGGCAGCGAAGGGAGAAGAGCAGAAGGAGGAAGAGGAGAAGGAAGAAAAGGAGGCCATACCTTTTGCCTTTGTCAGCGCCGTGCTCATGCGCGGCTTTTACCTGAGCCTGGACGGTGAAGTCGCGGAAAGAGGAGTGAAGTGGTACAGGACGACGAGGGGCAAGTACGTGCGCTACGAGCCTGTCTACGCGGTCAACCCGAGCACCTATCACGGGTATCAGCTGCCGCCCGACGTGACTTTTCCCGTGGGCCTGGTCCTGCGCAAGGATGTTTTCGCGAGGGGGTGGAACAGCACGGGCAAGCACATCGTAAAAAACAAGGACCTTGTTTTCGAAAAGTTCTTCGGGTTCCCCGTCCATAAGAATGTCGTCAACAACGGCAAGCTCTACTACCAGATCGACGAGGAAGGGCAGACCTTCATCCTGTCCTGGAGCGCCATGGTGCTCAAGAAACCGGTCCAGCGGCCCGAGGAGATCCCGGAAGGAACAAAGTGGATCCACGTGGATGTTTCAGACCAGACGCTCACGGCCTATGAAGGGGACAGGCCGGTCTTCGTAACGCTCATTTCATCGGGCAAGGAGAACAAGGACCCGGAGTACACGACGCCCAGGGGTCTTTACTGGATCATTGCGAAGAACGTCACCGCCACCATGGAAAACCTGGCTCTCGAAGACGAGGCCTACTCGATTGAGGATGTTCCCTGGACCATGTATTTCTACAAGAGCTATGCCCTGCATGGCGCTTTCTGGCACCGATCGTTCGGCAACCAGAGAAGCCACGGGTGCGTTAACCTGTCTCCGGCCGACGCGAGATGGGTTTTTTACTGGTCGGATCCCGAGCTTCCACTTGGTTGGCACGGCGTTTTCGCAACGGCCAAGAACCAGGGCACCGCGGTCTACATCACGGACTAGCCCGGCTCCGCCGGGCTAGTCCGTGAAGCCCGCCCCGGCCGCCTCCGCCGCCTGTTGGCCCCTCCGCCTCCCGCACACCCACCGGTTGGCCGTTAGTTCCACCGCATCCACAACAGCCTCCCTTGGCTTAGTACAGCGCCCCGCAAGTAAGGGACCACCACTCTACTGCGGCCGCGCCTGTGGGCCGCCTCGCGGCTTACGTCCTCGCGCCCTCGTCGATGTAGCCCTGCTACGCCTCCATCGGGCGCTGCGGGCGCGCTCGCGATCCGGCTCGGCAATCACGCCCTCGCTACGAGACTGGTCCCTTACTTGCGGGGCGCTGTACTTAG
>JBDRLK010000428.1:0-9792 GCA_043813155.1 Pseudomonadota bacterium
GGATCTGCGGGGGGCCTGGCGGGAGAAACCCCGCCAGGCTATCCCGAACACCCAAACAAAAGGGCCTGTTTGATTAATTTTCCCAGTGCTCTATAATGTCGGGTGCAACCAGGGAGGTTTTTAATGACCAAACGTTTTTCCCTTTTGATGTTCAGCCTGGCCTTCGCGCTTGTCCTTGCGGCCTGCAACGGCGGGGGCGGGGGCGGGGACGCTGATGACGTTTCGACCGACGAAACGGTCGATGACGTGCCCGTGGACGACGCGGGCACGGACACGTCCGACGTGCAGGAAGAGGACGCGGCCGCCGATGTCCCGGCCGAAGGCGGCGACGCCGAGCTCGACGCGGTGGAAGAGGAAGTCGCGGACCCGCTGGCCGGGTTCGAGCGGTTCTGCGGCGACGAGGAGTGGGACGCGAACCTCGTTCCCGCCTCGGTCTGGGAGCTGGGGGGCGAGTACATCGGGTATTACAGCACGTTTAGCGTGGCCGGCACCGTGGAGATGATGAAGGTGATTCCCGAGCATCCCTTCAAGGTGGATAAGGTCAAGGTTGCGTTCGGAGGCGGGGCCGGCGGAACCGCAAAAATCCGGTTCATGAAGACCCTGGGGCGCTCCTACCCGGGCGGTTGGTCCGACCTGGACGCTCCGGGCGTCAACCTCATGGAGCCCGTCGACCTCGTTGTTTCGTCGTCCGACCTGGGCTCGTGGATGGAGATCGACGTGGCTGACCAGGACATTTTCCTGCTGCCCACCGAGCATTACGCCATCGTGTACGAGCACGCGGCCGCCGCGCCCTACCTTGCCGTGGAGAACGTGACCGAGGGCAACATCTCCTGGGCGCTCATCATCGTCCCGGGCGATGCTTATCCCTATGGCGTGGACGGCAATTACCGCATGCAGCTCGAGGGCGACACCTTCTGCGCCTGGGACCTGGAGGATAAATGGTTCGACGAGGACCTGGATCAGCCTTTCGGCGAGCAGGTCTCCAGCCGGGCCGCGATCGCGGACCTGAACGGCGACGATCACGACGACCTCATCATCAACGTGGGCGGGCCCGTGGCCTACTTCGGCGACGGCGAGGGCAACTTCACCGTGCCGGGGGCCGAGCCGTTCCCGGAGGTGTCGGCCGCCACCATGCTCGTTTTCGGCGACCTTGACAATGACGGCGACGTGGACGCCTTTTCCGCCACCAGCGTGAGCATGGAAAGGGACGGCGACGGCGTGACCAAGGCCGAGGGCGACTGCAATGACGCGGACGAGAACGTGTACCCGGGCGCGGACGAGGACATGGACAACGGCATGGACGACAACTGTGACGGCGTGATCGACGACGGCACGGACACCTCGGACGCGGACGGGGACGGCGTGACCATTGCCGAGGGCGACTGCGACGACAACCGCGGCGACGTGTATCCCGGCGCGCCCGAGCTCCTGGACGACAGGGACAATGACTGCGATCTCACGGCGGACGAGGATCACGTCAACTCCATTCAGATCAATGACGGAACGGGTGTTTTCTCCACGCTCGGGGAAACCGGCGTGGAGCTGTTCGACGATTCGCCTGCAGCCGCGCTGGGCGACGGGGACGGCGACGGCGACCTGGACCTGTACTACGGCAACTGGAGGATCAATCCCTACGTGGACCTCGCCGCACCGGACAGGTACTTTACGAACAACGGCGACGGCACGTTCACGGACGCGACCGGGGCGGCGGGCCTGACCCTGGAAAACAGCAGGGCCTGCTACGGCGTGGGCTGGGCCGACTACAACAACGACGGCCTGCAGGACATCTGGGTGGGCAACTACTATCACGCCAACATGCTCTTTGAAAACAACGGGGACGGCACGTTCACGGACGTGGCGCTGGAGCTGGGCATTGCCAGGGACGAGATCTCGCTCTCCGGCTGCACCTTCGGCGGCGACTTCGGCGACATCAACAACGACGGGTACCTGGACCACTACACGGCCAACCTCTCGCACCCGCGCAACCAGCCCTGGAGCGACATCAGCCAGGTGCTCGTCAACCAGGGGCCGCCCGACTACAGTTTCGTGAACATGCGCGAGGAGCTCGGCTTTATTTACGACGAGGGGGACCAGAACGTGTCCTTCGCGGACTTCGACAATGACATGGACCTGGACATCTACGTGGCTTCCATCTACGCGCCGCATTTCGGCAGGTTCTACCGCAATGACGGGGACGAGGGTTTCACGGACGTGACCTACGAGAGCGGAACGCTCGTGCGCACGGCCGGCCACGCGGTCTGGACCGACGTTGACGAGGACGGCGACCCGGACCTTATCGTGGCCAGCGGCGCGGGCGCGCGGCGCGTCCACCTTTTCGTCAACCTCGTGGGCCAGGAGAAAAACTGGATCGAGCTTCTTCTCGAGGGCGTGGACACGAACAAAGACGCCATCGGCGCGCGGGTCACGCTGGCCGCGGGAGATGTCACGCAGATCAGGGAGGTCAAGGGCGGCGGCGGCCATTCCAACCAGCAGAGCACGCTGCTCGTTCATTTCGGCCTTGCCGACGCGGCGGCCGTCGACGAGGTCACGGTGCGCTGGGCGGGCGGCGAGCTCGAGACCATCACGGGCCTGGAGCCCAACGGCCGTTACCGCGTCGTGGAGGGAAGCGGCACGGGCGTTCCCATCGAATAGAGGTGCAGCTGCACGCCCCCGGGGTGCCCGATAAAAATGAAACACACGGTTTACATCGTTCTTCTCTATGCCGCGTCCGGCTGCACCTATCACGGTGACGGGGGCGACGGGGACGTGCTCCAGGACGCCGACATTGCCGCCGACCATGAAGCGGACGCGACGAACGAGGAGGCCGGGGAAGCCCCCGACGTTCCCGAAGAATTCGACCCCTTTACGATCACGGTGGCCACGTACAACCTGCACATGTTCGAGACCGGCTCGCCCTCCATAAAATACAACGCCCTGGCGGCCGTGTTCGAGCAGATGGACGCGGACATCGTTGCCCTGCAGGAGCTGAGCGAGCCCGAGGCCCTGGTGGCGTTGCTGGGCTACCTGGGCGACCACACGTCGCTGGGGTACGTGGACCAGGCCGCGGGCAGCGGCGACTACGTGCAGAACGGCGTGATCAGCCGCTTCGACCTGGTCGACGAGGACACGGAGCTCTACGACCCGTACATCACGGACCCCTTCGGCGAGTACTCGGGAACGTTTTCGCGCAAGCTCCTCAAGGTCAGGGTGCAGGTGGCGCCCGCCTGCTCGTTCATCCTGCTCGTCACGCACCTGAAGGCCATGGATGACGCAGCGAGCTTTGCCAGGCGCCGGGCCGAGGCCTACAAGATCGAGGAAATCATGCGGGATCACGTCATGGGCTTCGAGGACGAGATCATCCTGGCCGGGGACATGAACAACGTTGTCGAAGGATCGGGGGGCGACTGGGAAACCACGCTCGTTTACCTGGCCCTGGAGAGCGACGGGGACCCTGCCAACGATTTCTACAACCCCGCGCTGGAGGAGCTCTCGCCCCTCCCCTCGACCGTGCATCGCTACGAGGTCTACCTGGACCATTTTTTCATCAGCCCCGCCATGCGGCTGCGCTACGTGGAGGACAGCGTGGAGGTGATCGATTACGGGCCGGCCGAAAGCGACGACGCGTCGGACCACTATCCCGTGGTCACGACCTACGAGATTTCGCCGCCGGGCTGAGCATACAAGGGAGGCAACATGAAAGAGCACAGGGCAATCACAGCGATAGCGCTTTGCGCCATTCTTGCTCTCGGCGTTTTTTCCGGCGCCGGGTGCAACGGCGGGGGAAACGGGGACGAGGACGCCGGCACGGACGCGCAGGACGTGAGCGAAGAGGACGCGGACGGGACGGACGCAGCGGGCGACGACGCGGGGGATGGCGGTGATGAAGATGCCCCGGGCGATGGTGAGCCGGACGCGGACATCGAGGATGCGGAGGAGGAGGAAGGGGAGGCCGTGGACCCGCTGGCCGGGTTCGAGCGCTTCTGCCTCGGCGAGCCCTGGGACGCGCATCTCGAGCCCGCCGTGGTCAACGAGCTGAGCAGCCCGTTCATGGGGCACTACGAGGTCCTGGGCCCGGGCGATCTCGAGGCCATCAAGGTGATTCCCGGGCACCCCTTCCACGCCACCACGATCCGTGCGGCCTTTTCAGGGGGGGGCGGACCGGCGAAAATCAGGCTCACGCGCATGCTTGCCCGCAGCGTGCCCCTGGGCTGGCCCGACCCGGACATGCCCGGCGCCGACCTGATGGAGCCCGTCGAGATCGACGTGGCCTGGCCCGACGCCGAGGAGTGGATCGAGATCGATATTTCCGACCGCGACGTCTTCCTGATGCCGACGCAGCACTACATGCTGGTTTACGAGCACGTTGGGTCCGCTCCCTACATTGCCCTCGAGGAGCCGCCCGAGGGCGACTCGATCCGCTCCCTCATCCTGTACGCCGGCGACCCCATGATCTACGGAACGGTGGGCAACGTGCGCATGAAGCTCGAGGGCGACACCTTCTGCAGGCGGGACGGGGAGGACCTGCTGTTCGCAAGGAGCGAGGGCCATCCCTTTGACGATGTCGCCTCCAACCGCGCCGCGTTCGCGGACCTGAACGGCGACGGCCACGACGACCTCGTGCTGGGCCCGGGCGGGCCGGCCGCGTTCTTCGGAAACGGGGACGGGACCTTTTCCGAGCCCGGCTTCGACCCCTTCCCGGACGTGAAGGTCGGCTCGACCGTGATCTTCGCCGACATGGACAATGACGGCGACAGGGACGCTTTCGTGATCATCGACATCGGGGCCGACGCGGACGGCGACGGCTACCTGAGGTGGGAGGGCGACTGCAATGACGACGACGCGAGCGTTCACCCGGGCATGTCGGACCGCGACGGCGACGGCGTGGACGACGACTGCGACACGGTGGCGGACGACGGGACCGACACGTCGGACGCGGACGAGGACGGCATGAGCGTGGCCGACGGCGACTGCGACGACACGCGAGGCAACGTGTACCCCGGCGCGCCGGAGCTTCTCGACGCGCTGGACAATGACTGCGACGGCGCGACGAACGAGGATTTTTACAACAGGGTGCTTCGCAACGACGGCACGGGCCGTTTCACCGAGGTCGAGGCGAGCGGCGCCGAGTTCCTGGACAACTCGACGGCCGTGAGCATGGGCGACGGGAACGGCGACGGGTTTCTCGACGTGTACTGGGGAAACTGGCTCAAGCGCTACCCCTACCGGCCGGCGGTCCCCGACCGCTTCGCCCGGGGGGGCGAGGACTGCACGTTCACGGAGGCAACGGTCGCGGCCGGCCTGGTCGTGGACGAGCCGGCCCCGCCCTACGGCATCATCTGGGGCGATTACAACAACGACGGCCTGCAGGACATCATGGTGAACAATTACAACGCGCGCCGCAACACCCTGTGGCGCAACCTGGGCGACGGCACGTTCGACGACGTGGCCGCGGCCGTGGGCGTCGACTGGGACGGGTACGGCACCATGGGCGGCCACTCCTACGGCGGCGACTTCGGGGATTTCGACAATGACGGCGACATGGACCTTTACATCTGCAACATCGCCCACTCGCGCGAGCATCCCATCAGCGACCCGAGCCCGTTCCTCGTGAACCAGGGGCCTCCCGACTACGCCTTCGAGATCATGAACGAGGAGTACGGCTTCCTGTACGACGAGGGCGACATGAACGCGGTGTTCGCCGATTTCGACAACGACATGGACCTGGACCTCGCCGTCACCTCGAACTACGACTGGCACTTCTCGCGCTTCTACCGCAACGACGGCGACGAGGGCTTCACGGACATCACCTACGAGACCGGCACGGCCGTTCGAAGCTCCGTGGGCCTGGTCTGGAGCGACGTGGACGAGGACGGCGACCTGGACCTTCTCATCGCCGACCATTTCGGCGGGGAGCGCGTCAACCTCTTCATCAACAGGGTGGGCCAGGACCGCAACTGGGTCGAGCTCGTGCTCGAGGGCGACGGAACCAACCGCGACGCCCTGGGCGCGCGCGTCTCGCTCACGGCCGGCGGCGTGACGCAGCTTCGCGAGGTGCGCGGCGGCAACGGGCACGCGGGCAACCAGAACTCGAACGTGGCGCACTTCGGCCTGGCCGACGAGACCGCAATCGACGAGGTCACGGTGCGCTGGGTGGGCGGCGACACGGAAACCATCTCGGGCCTGGAGCCCAACGGCCGCTACCACGTGGTCGAGGGAACCGGCACCGGCTCGCCGATATTCTAACAAAGAGTAGAAAATTACATGAGCGGGGACGGCGGCGCTGCGGCGGCCTTTTTCGCCTCGCCCCGGGCGCAGTTGCGCATGTCGTAGACGCTGGCGTTGTCGGCGCACGTTTTTTTGCACTCCTCGATAAACCGTTCAACGTCGATGGGCGTCGTGACCTCGTAGCCCGCGATGGTGCACTCCTTTTCAATGAGCCCCTTCCTTTCCTCGTCGAGATTCTCCCTGTGCCCGCCCATGCCGCAGCACGAGGTGCAGGCGAGCAGCAGGAGGCCGAGCGCCGCCGCGGTCGCGATGTTCCCGTTCTTCATGGCGCCATCCTGCTCCATAGTGCAATAAAAACAGATTATGGCCCGCCCCGCAACAGAAGAACAACGATAGACGCCAAATCATCGGCCGGATTTTCAGGGTGGAAACGGCTTGATTAATTCGGGTTCAGACGCTAAAAAAAAGGAAGGAGAAGACGCACCATGAGCGGGGAAAAGCACATCTGTCCCGTGAACGCCGTACGATCGTTCGACAATTTCCTGCGGCCGCTCGTGCACAGTCCGCGCAAGCTGTTCGGGCCCCATGTAACGCCGGGAATGACGGCCATGGACATTGGCTGCGGCGGGGGGTGGGCCTCGCTTGCCATGGCGCGGCTCGTTGGCGAAAGCGGCCTCGTGATCGCGGCCGACCTTCAGCCCGAGATGCTGGAGCTGGTCAGGAAAAGAGCGCAAAAGGCCGGGCTGATCGATCGTTTGAAGTTTCACCGGTGCCTTGACGATCGAATCGGCCTCGATCGGGAGCTTGATTTCAGCGTGGCTTTTTACATGGTGCACGAAACGCCTGACGCGAGGGCGCTTGTTGCCGAGGTTTTTTCCCTGCTCAAGCCGGGCGGCCGGTTTTTCGTCGCAGAGCCCAAATTCCACGTGTCCCAACCGCAGTTCGAGAGCGTGGTCCGGGAGGCGCAGGAAGACGGGTTCAGCGTCCTATCCAAACCGCGCGTGCTTCTCAGCAGGGCCGTGGTGCTTGAAAAGCCTGCAAAGGTCTGAGGCGGGATCAAAGGCAGTCGGCCAGCCTCAGGTCGGCGCCCGCGGGGCCCCTGAGGCCGATGCTCACCCCGGCGCCGAAGACGCTGTAAGCCTCGTAAACGCTGTCGCGCTCGAGACACTGCTTCAGGGATTCGACATCGTCGGTGAAAAACTCGCTTCCGCCCGGGCAGACGAGCGTTCCTTCTGACCCGGTTTCCGTGTAGCTGAATGTGCCGGATTTCGTGCTCAACGCGAACGAGGAGGAGGGAGGGTCGAGAAACCACACAAAGGAAAGGCACCGGGAGCCGTCCTGTGCGGTTTCCACGGTCACGATGCCGCCGGTCTCCGAGGGCGGCGGGCCGATCCTGGACAGGGCGCCGCCCGGGTAGGTGCAAGTTCCAGTGTCCTCGTCCAGCAGCCCGGTCAGCCTTTCGCCGGGAGGGCACTGCATGGCCTCGGTCAGCGTTCTCTTCCAGCAGTTGTCCGCGTAGAACCAGTCGCAGGTCAGCTCTCCCGGGCCGGAGCTGCAGCCGCCATGAATGCCGGCAAGCATGAGAATGAGGATCGCCGGGATCGGTTTTCCCCCGGGGCAGAAGCAGCATTGCATGATTCTTGTGTAATGTTAGCATGGACTTGGAGTTATTGAAAGAAAGGCTATTGATTTTAAGAGAGTGATGGGTTTAAAATGCGTTCGATTGCAGCGCGATAGCAAGGAGTTATCTGATGAACAACGAAAAAAATCGATTGATAATCTGCATGCTTGCAGCGCTTGCGGCTGCAGCAGGATTCCAGGCTTGCAACGGCGACAACGGCGACGAGCAGGACACGCAGGAAGAGCAGGTGCTTGACGTGGGCGATGCCGGCGATCAGACCGGCGACCCGGCCGGGGAGATCGAGGAGGACGCGGAGCCCGACGCCGGCGATGTCACCGACGAGGAGCCCGAGGGGCCGGAGGTCAACGGAAGGCTGGAGCGCGTGGACGGCGTGGACGTCCTGTACGTGTGGGGCACGCGACGCGAGATGGGCTACGCCGAAGGCGCCCTGCTGTGCGGCCGCATCACGAAGATGCTGCAGAACTACATCCTGGACACGGCCGTCCCCGAGTCGGGCCTCACCTACGACACGCTGCTGGCCGGCATTGCCGTGTTCCACGCGTTTCCCGAGGGCGACGAGGAGCACATGAAGGGCATCATGTACGGCATGCAGGACCACTGCGCCCCGGAAGACCTGATCGTTGAGAGCGAATACCTGGAAGCCTCGGCCGGTGGCAGGCGCGAGGCCGTCTACGAGGACATCAGGGTCGCGCACGCGCTGCCGGACTACCTGTGCTCGTCCCTGACCGTGTGGGGCGAGGCCTCGAAATCCGGAAAGACCCTGCACGCGCGCAACCTGGATTTCTACACCGACCCATTTGACGAGTTCATCAGCGGCCAGATGATCAAGGTCTACGATTCGGACGACGACGGCGGGGCCAGGTACATGTCCGTCTCCATTCCCGGGCTCGTGGGCTGCATCTCGTGCTTCGGCGAGGACGGCGCCGGGATCACCATCCACAATGCCGACGGCTATCCGGACGCGTCGGAGTACGGCAACGTGCCCAGGGTCCTCGCCGCGAGGCAGGCCATGGTCGCCATGTCGGGCGCCGCGGACCCGGCCGCCGCGGCCGAGGAGGCCATCGAGCTTCTTCCCCAGCGCATGGGCGACATCTTTCACCTGTCCTTCCCCTGCGACGGCGCGGACTGCGACGGCGGCGCGATCCTCGAGCTCGACGGCGATTCCACGCAGGACGACGGGATGGTGACGGTGCGCGCGCCCGGCGAGGACGGCGGCGACCTGGCGACCATGGACGGCGTCATCACCACCAACCATTTCCTCAAGCGCATGGACCCGTCGGACATCGACCCCGAGTCTTCCACGGCCATAAGGTACGGGCTGGTCAAGGAAGGGGTCAACTTCGCCGTGGGCTTCGGCGGCCTGGACGTGGAAGGCGCGGTCGAGATCATGGAGTCCGTGACCCAGCTGAAGGTCGACGGCGCAACCGTCCACACCGTGATCATGGACACCGACGCCATGGAGCTCCACCTCTACATCGCGCCGGACGGCGATCACGTGGCCACGGACGCCGCTGCCGTCGTGTTCGACTTCGAGGACCTTTTCTCGGGCCTTCCCTGAGGCCACGGAACAAGGACAGGCATGACCAACTTCTGCAACCTAGAAGAAGAATTCTCGAGCCTCGAGCGCTCGGCCGTGGCGATCGTCCCCGTCCCCTACGACGAGACCAGCACGTGGATCAGGGGCTCGGACAGGGGGCCGGCCGCCATGATCGAGGCCTCGGCCAACCTGGAGATGTACGACATCGAGACGGATTCGGAGGTTTATCGCAGGGGCATCCACACAGACCGGGCTGTCGTCGAGAAGCGGTCGCCCGAAGCCATGGTCGAGGCCGTCAGGAGAAGGGTGGAGGATCACATCGGCAAGGGCAGGTTCGCCGTGGTGCTGGGGGGCGAGCACACGGTCTGCGTCGGCGCGGTCAAGGCCC
>JBDRLK010000429.1:0-5086 GCA_043813155.1 Pseudomonadota bacterium
CGGCCGTGCTGAGCAGGACCGCAACGATTGGGACGATCGGAAACGCGGACTTCAGCGCCACCCGCTCACAAACACCTCCCCCGGCCGGCAGACTTCTCGCCTTAATCATTCTTCTTTTTCAGCTCTGATTTCAGGCTATCGATCATCTGCCTGATAACCTTTTTTACCATTTCGTTATTTTCCGCCTTGAGCCTCTTCTTGAGGTGATTCAATGACTTCTTGCCGGCGATCTTCCCCATGCTCCTGGCCGCCGCTTCCCTCACGTCGGGATTATCATGGGACAGGAATGTTGCCAGATCTTCAAGGACTTCCTTGCCGAACCCGCTCGACAGGGAGTAGAGGCCCTTGCGAAGAAACTTCTCGTCCTGGTCTTCCTTGTACAGAATGCCGAGCAGAAACTGCTTGACGGCCTCATCAGGGAAAAATCTCAGCGCCATGATGGCTCTCGCCCTCACGATCTTCTTCTGCCCCGTGTCGAGAAACACTTCCATGAGAATGTCCCTCGCCCCCTGCCCTATCTCATCCCAGTCCTGCTTATCCGCCGTGAACTCATAGCCCGTGAGCAGATCGAGCACCTTTGCTTTCTGCGATTTTTCCTCCGCCGACGCCCGGAGCGCGACAGGCAGGGGAATCAGGAGAACAACGAGCAGCGTCCCAAAACATCTTCGATTCACTGGACAACTCCTTGTAAAACCGCCCGCTTCAGCGCAGCGGCCCCGCTTTTTGAGCGGGAGCATGCAGATGTATTGTACCGGTTATGGGGTAATTTTGTCATAAAAAAAATAATTTGCAAGGCAAGTAACTTTTTGAAGATAATTAGGATGAAAGTGATTCATCTTTTCCCGGAACATGGTAAAATATACGATTAAAAATGAACGATTCAGGAAAAAATCCTCAACGCGAGTCGAAATACCTTCCCGAGGGAAGCATGCTGGAGGGCAAGTACAGGATCATCAGCAAGCTGGCGGAAGGGGGCATGGGCGTTGTTTACAAGGCGGAGCATACGCTCATGCATAAAATCGTCGCCATCAAGCGGCTCCACAGGGACCTCATGCAGTTTGACCAGGTCTGCCAGAGGTTTGAGCGGGAAGCCCAGGCTGCCGCGAAAATCGACCATCCCAACGTGTGCGCGGTAACGGACTGCGGGCACGATGAATCGGGCGCGTTCTTCATTGTCATGGAGCTGCTCGAGGGAATGTCGCTCCAGGACATCATGGACAGACAGGGGGGCATGGAGATCAGGCGCCTTGCGAAAATATTCATGCAGATATGCGACGGTCTCGACAAGGCCCATTCCATGGGTGTCGTTCACCGGGATTTGAAACCGGAAAACATCATGCTCATCGAGAAAGACGGCAGAAACGATTTCGTCAAGATCATGGATTTCGGGATTGCAAAAATCATCACCGATGAATCGGCCGTCAGCTCGCTCACGCAGGCAGGCATGATTTTCGGCACGCCCCACTTTCTTTCCCCCGAGCAGGCCGCCGGCGACGACATCGACCTGCGAAGCGACCTGTATTCGCTGGGAGTCATCTTTTTCTACCTGGCCACGGGAAAGCGGCCGTTCGATGCCGAGACGGCGGGCACGCTTCTTCGCAAGCACATTTCATCCCCGCCGCCCCTGCTGACGGACCTTGCCCCCGACATGACGTTTCCCGACGGGCTTCAAACCATCATCAGCCGGCTGCTCAAAAAAAATCCTGAAAAAAGGTATCCCACCGCGACCGCTCTGAAAGAGCAGCTCAATGTCATGCTCGGAGGAGGGAAAATCCTCGACGGGGCCGGGCGCGATGAAGAGGAAAGCTCGGTGGAAGTGACCATCGAGACACCGGAGGCGCCGGCCGAACACCTGCTCGACGACGAGCCCATGGCGGCGGAGCCCTTCCGGCCCTCTTACGCGCCGCCGCCCATCTCGAGCTCACCCGTGTACAGGAAGATGAAGGCAAGGTGGATGGGGGACAGGAAAACGCAGGTTGTCCTGGCTGTTTTTGCCGCCGCGGCGGTCATCGCCGTCTTTATCACGATACTGGTCCTGACCCGGACATTCCCCGGAGAGAAAGGCCGGCACGAAGAAGCCAGCCCGGCAAGGATTCAGGCGGCCCTGGAACAGAAAAGAGCGGTTTTCAACGAGCAGCCTGAAATCACCGGCGCGCTTTCCCTGGCCGTTGAAGACAACGGCAGGGCCCTCGAAGCCCTGGTCCCGCTCGAGAGCAACCCGAAGTTCAGCGAAAACCCCCACTTTTATTACCACCTGGCATACCTGCAGGTTAAAACCGGCAAGATCAGCAGCGCGGTATCCACCCTCGAGAAGTGCCTGGCCCTCGAGCCCGATTACAGCTACGACCCCGTGGTCGTGGAGCTTCTCGTTGCAGGCCTGAAAAACGAAGATTCATCGGAAGCAGCCGGCGATCTGCTCATCAATAACATGACCGCCCCCATGAAAGATCCACTGGAAAAGATTGCGCGCGAGGACGAAAACGACGGCGTTCGCAGGATCGCGATCACGGCATTGAAACGGAAAAATCTTCTCCTCAGGCTCGAAGCCTGGAAGAAGAGCGCCATCGAGCTCGCTGACCCGGATCTTGCCTGCGAGGTAAAAAAAGCCTCCTTTTCAAAACTTCTTCCCGTCACCGACAGGGAGCTTCTTCCCACGCTCGAGCTGATCGATTCCGGGCGCAAGTGCGAAGGCTTGCGGTGCTCCGAGTGCCTGGGTGAAGATTTGAAGAAAAAAATTGCCGATCTGACACCCCATGGGCACTGAATACATTTACCTGGACAACGCGGCCACGACGGCGGTCGCGCCGGAAGTCATCGAGGAGATGAATCATCTCCATGCCTTCGAATACGCAAACCCCTCGTCCACGCATGCCATGGGCGTTGCAGCGGCGCGCATCATCGAAGCCGCAGGCCGGACGATCGAACAATGCGTGGGAGGGGGGCAGTGGGACGTCATCTTCACCTCCACGGGAACCGAGGCCAACAATCTGGCCGTCACGGGGTACCTGTTGCAGGAAAAGTCGGGCAGGGTCGTTACCACGGCCATCGAGCATTCTTCCGTTCTCGAGCCCTGCAAGCTTGCCGCCGGCAGGGGTATCGACGTGATACGGGTAATGCCGGACGCCGGCGGAGTCGTTTCGGTCGAAGACGTGCTCGCGCAGGTCGATGGCGCGACGGTCCTCGTGTCCGTTCAGCACGCCAACAATGAAACCGGGACCGTGCAGCCCGTGGAAGACATCGGCCGCAGCCTCAAGAAACGCTTCCCGGGCCTGCTTCTTCACGTCGATGCGATACAGACTGCAGGAAAAATCGATATCTCGAGCGCGGCGAAGTGGGCCGACCTCATGACCCTGAGCGCCCATAAAATGCACGGCCCCAAGGGCATCGGCGCCCTTCTCGTGAAAAGGGGAACGAAAAAACCCTCGCCCCTCGTGAGAGGAGGCGGGCAGCAGTGGGGCGTGCGGTCCGGAACGGACAATGTGCCCGGCGCGGCCGGGATGGCGCGCGCCTTGAAGATGGCGGAGAGCGGCATCAGCGGGAACGGGGAGATGATGAGAGAGCTGGAGGACGCTTTTGAGGACGGCTTTGGAAAAACGGACAAAGCGCGGCGATTGTTCGAAAACTCCCCCCGAGTCCCGGGCTTTATCCTCATCGGGTTCGACAAGATACCGTCCGACGTCATAGAAAACTCGATGGAAGGGGAAGGCTATATCGTGTCCTCCACGGCCGCCTGCTCCTCGAAGAGCGTGAAACGGTCTCATGTCCTTGCCGCTGCCGGTGTTCCGGAAGACGTCAATGTCATAAGGGTCGTACCGTCGCGTTACACGAGCGCGGACGACATGCGGCGCGCCAGCGCGGCGCTGTCCGGCATTCTGGCGAGACTTCAGTCCAGGCTCTGATGCTGCTGCAATCCGCGGTCGATTTTCCCGTCGAGAAGATCGGCCATTTCACGCGTGTAGGAGCCGTCCTCGTGATTGATGATGAGCGGCTCGAGCACTCTCATTTTCGTGGCCTTGCCCGATACGGGCTTCAGCTCCAGGAGGACGCTGCCCGCTTCCCTTCCCGGTTTCGCGTGCACGAAACGCATGCGCAGCACGCTCATCCGGCGGGACCCGGCGGACCGGAAAACATCATCCAGCCTTTCCGGCGCGGCGATCATGCACAATCTCCCCCTCGAGCCGAGGGCCCGGGCCGAGCATTTCACGACATCGTCGAGTGTCATGGCGATTTCATGCTTTGCCGCCGCCACGCTTTCGGACGACGGGACAATGCCGCTGCCCCGGGTCCGGTAGGGCGGGTTGGAGACTATGAGACCCGCGTTCTTCAGTCCTTTCAGCCATCCGCCCTGATTGACGTCCGCTCTCACCACTTCGGCCCTGCCGCCCAGGCCGTTGGCCTCTATCCCGAGCCGGCACGCCGCAGCAAGCGAACGGTCCCGCTCGACAAAGACCGCGCTGCGCGCCGCCCCCGAATGAAGAAGAATGAACCCCACGATGCCGCAGCCTGCGCCGATGTCCACGGCGGCTTTCACCTTCCTGCCCGACGCAAAATACCCGAGGAGGACCGAATCGACCGTGTATCGGTACCCTTCCCCCCTGCGGGGCTGAAAAACCTTTATCGCCCCCCTGAAAATACTGTCCTGCGTGAAATTATGAGACATGGAATATACGGGTCAGGCGCCGGGGGCGCGCAACACCAAACGATTTGTTACTCCGGCACCTGGTCGGGCCTCGTGCCCTTCAGGGATACCGACGTGAGGGAATCGGGGAAGGTGCGCACGTTTCTCCAGCCAAGGCTGACGTAGCCCTCCCCATCGATCTTGGCCACCGCGGTCACGGTCGCGGTCACGTTGGCATCCATCTCGATGGCCGCGTAAAGTCCGTCGAGGTTCGTGCCGTAATCCGCCCTCGAAACGTCGGGGTAAAGCTTCTCCTCGACGCCGTTGAAATAGGTGAACGTGCCCGCCAATGGATTCGTGGCCGCCGTCACGTAGTACAGCCTCACGTCCCCGCAATCATGAATCTCGCCGGCCAGGGCGCTCTTCCCTGAGGCAATGCCGCTCGTGTCGCCCGCGGCAACGGGAATG